>CALXTZ010000005.1 GCA_944391545.1 uncultured Alphaproteobacteria bacterium | reverse complement strand
TGTCAATCCAAGAAATATTAAGCTAGTTCATTCCAATGAATCTTGACAGCTCATTGTTTGATTTTATATTGTTATTTCCTTTTGCTAACTCAAGATCGTATTCAATTCTCATTTAACAAATCATATAAAAAAAAGGACATGTGCCATACATAGGTTCGATTAAAAGGTAGGAGGTGTTTACGATGTTTAACAACGGTAACATATATAATATTATGTTATATAATATTCATATCATAAAAAAAAACACTTGACAAGTATCTATTTGTACTTTACGGATTGAATGTGTAGTGATACTTTACGCTTTTCGAGGTGTTTTATGACGGAATTTAATCCATTTTCTGTAATCCCGACGTCGGTTTTGAGGGACGGGCGATTGACGAGTTCGGAACTCCGGGTTCTTGGGATTTTGATAACGCATACCAATCAGGATTTTGTCTGTTACCCGTCATACAAGCGAATTCAAGAATACTTCGATGTTTCAGAAAAAACCATACAACGCGCGATAGCAGGTTTAACCGAAAAAGGATACATTCAAAAACGGCGGATTATCAGGGAAGACGGGGGATTCGGTGTTAATTTTTATTATATTTCATGCATTGCTACCCCCCACCGGACATCTATGTCCGGTACCCACCGGACAAATTTGTCCGGTGCTCCGGACACTGATGTCCGGTCAGGAACTATAACCAAAGAACTAGATATAAAATATTTAAAATATTTTAACAATGCGCGTACGCGCGAAGACATGCAACAGGAAGAAGAGGGAGCGGACACAACCGCTCCGGAAGAGACACCACGCATTGATTCGTTCGATGAGTGGTTGGTGGGAGAGGTCGAAAACGTTATTTTAAGCAAACATTCTGAAGGCTTAAAAGGGGTCGATATCCTGAAGACGGCGCCCAAACGGTACGTTATTCGGCCTCTTTCACGCTTTTGGGAAGAAAAGCTTACCAGCAACGGCGTTTTGCAGGATGTTTGGGAAAGCTTTTCAACGGTTGGCGGCGACGTGATGGTCGAAATGATGTCATCAAACGCTTTGCCGCTGAAATACGAAAGTTTACGAAAGGCAAGCAATGGATAACGAAGTAATAGGCCGGATATCGTGCCCGGTATGCGGGGAAGCAAACCAGGACTTAAAGGTGAGCAAAAACGGCAAACTGTACGTATATTGCGACAATGGATGTCGTATGTATTTTAACAAAAAACAAAGCAAGGAGATGATAGAAAATGCCAGAAACAAACGCAATTCAGGAAGTGGAAGAAATGAAACTGGACGACGGGATGACGCCGCCGCCGGAAGAAGTTCCGGAAGCAATCAGCCAGCCCGGGACGTATCCGGAAGCTGGTTTGACATTTGAAATCTCGGATCCGGACATTTACACGGAAGAAGAGTTTTACGAAGCGTTTAAGAGCTGTTTTGCCTTTGCTGGGGATGTATCACATTTGAAAAGCTTTGCGATTCGGGACGAGGGCATCGAGGGCAGGGGTGCCCGGTGCACATCGAACCGGTTATATCAGCTGGCCGGCCGCTATAAGTTTTTGCATTTCATGATAGACCGGCGTAGCGGCTGGCTTGCGGATGCAACGTTAATCGGGCTTTTTGTTTCGATGAAAGCGAACGCGGTTGTTGAGGAAGTGACGAATTTGAGTTTAAAGGATGTTTTAAAGGGAAAAGTGAAGTCATGGTTCAAAATCAAACAAACGACAGCCAAGCGCGGCGGGTCGGGATTTTTGGGGCGTCTGGGTCTGGGAAAACAACCAAAGCCCGAGAGCTTGTCCGAAGCCTCGGCCGAATAATCATTTTTGACGCTCTTGGTGATTTCAAAGGAAAAGTTTTTCATGATTTGGGGAAGCTTGAGCAAGCAATTATCAAGAACTTTTCGGGCAATTTTACTTTCATTTTCTGCCCGAAATACGGAAGCGAAGTACAACAACTGGATAAGCTTTCGTACATGTTAGCCCGGCTTCAGAGCGGCTATAAAGCCGGGCGACATGCAGCCAAAATCACACTTTTGGTTGATGAATTGGATTTGTCGTTTCCGACCGGTATCAAAATCAAACAGCCCGATCATGGTTTTGGTTTTTTGTGTTGTCGAGGGCGACATTTTGGGATAAACATCATCGGCATCAGCCAGCGGACGGCAATGGTTGACACCTCGTTTCGCGGTAACCTGTCGGACATGTATGTATTTCGGCAGTCAGAACCGATTGACATTGGCAAATCGTGTGAAATCCTGGGTCGGGAGTACAGGCAAACGTTGCAGGAATTGGCGGATTTTGAATACATTTACAAGTCCGGGAATCGTATAAAAATCGTCAAACGAAAAAAAATTAAAAATCTTATATAATATATATAGGAAAGAATGGCGGATTTCTGCGGTTTTTGCAATTTGACTTTTTTGAAAAAGTGTTTAAGGGTGATTTTTGAGTTTTTTTATCAACAGGAGTACAACAAAATGAACAACATGAAAAAATTAGCAGTAATTGCCCTGGCGGTCGTCATCGGCAATTATGTGACCGAATTTGTCAAAACGAAGCTGAACAAAGCTTAAGGGGGTCATAAATGTCTCAAATTAAAAAAGTTTATGTGCATGACACAAAGCCGGTTACGGCCGGTGCTGTGATTACTGTCACAATTCCGTCATTTTCAACGATTGATGACATTCTTTTGAAATTCACGAACAGCGGCGCGGCGGCAACCATGGCCAACATCAAGGCGGCGGTTGGCAAAGTTGCTTTGTCCATCAACGGGGACCAAGTCATCAATTGCAATTTAAGCCAACTGTATGATGTTTTCGGCTTCTTGGGCAATCGCATTCAAGAACAAGCTTTGACCAATACTGTTTCTTTGAATCTGGGGCGGTTGATGATGTCGACAAACAACAACAAAGACTTTTTCGCATGGGGTTGTTCGAACATTACGACGATTCAGGTTCAAGTGTATTGCAACGCGACGGTTACCGGTGTGACGGACGTTCAGTTTGTGACGGAACGGCGTGATTTTGACAGCGCTTTGGGGTCTTACATCAAAGTCATCAATTACCCGCAAAACATGTCAACAACCGGTTATTCAACGGTTGACACATTACCGCGCGATGCAAACGATGCTTATCTGGCTGTTTTGGCAGATAACGGAAGCGGTGTTATTTCCTCAGGCGAATGTACCCGCAATGGTTCAAACATTATTGACGAGGTGGCGCCGGAAATTATGGCTTACGTTTCGCAAAGTCGCGGTTACAAGCAGTTGACCGGTTATTTCAACTACTTGTTCGCTGATGGTTCGGCACGCGGAGCATTGCCGATGAATGGTGTGACAGATTTGCGGTTTAAAACGCAATTCAGTACGGCACCGACAGGTGGTACTTACAACTTGTTGGCAGTTTCCATCAAGAATATCCCTGCTGAAATGTTGGCGGCGATTGGTTAGTTTCTCCCGGGGCGGGGGCAACCCCGCCTTTTCGGAAAAAAGAGGTGAAAAATGGCAGAACAAACTACAAGTTGGTACGATTCTTTGCTGAATACGGTTGGCAGTGTCGCCGGCAGTTTTTTCAACGCAAAGGCGGCCACTGAACAAACAAAAGTCACACTTGAAACAGAAACAGCCGCGCAAGAATTGGCGAATCAAAATACTTTATTTTGGAAACGTTTTGCGGTTGCGGCCGGCGTTGGTGTCGGGACGCTTGTTTTGTTGAAACTTTTAAAGGTATTTTAAATGGCGGCGCAAGGCACATCGACACAAACGAATCAAAATAGCGGCACCGGCGGTGGATACTTCCGAGATGTCAATGCTTCTTTGGGGGCGTTAGACTTGGGGTCATCCAGTGCGACGGCGGACAGCGGTGACATCAATTTAGGTTCAGTTTATTCCGGAGCTTCAAACTCCGGAAGTGTCGGCCTTGTGAAAACGGTTTTAATGTTTGCGGCCGGTTTGGCGGCTTATGTGGTTTATAAGAGGATGAAATAATGGGGCTTTTCAGTTCAAAATCAAAGTCATCATCGACGACGTATAATGAAAGCAAACAATCATCCGGTACGATTGGGGATTTGTCGTCTGACAACCTCATCACCGGCGGCGATTTGTACATGGAGGGCTTGTCTGGCCAAAATCTGTCAAATATCCTTGAAAACAATCAAACGACATTAACGAGCGCGTTAGATAGCAATGAAGATTTAATCGGACAAAGTTTAAAAAGTTTTCAAACTTTGACAGAAACGGCAATTAATTCCACCGGGAAAGCCTATTCGGATGCATATTCCGGTTCACAGAATGAAAGTAGCCGTTTTTTTGACAGTTTGCGTCCTTTTGCCGTTATTGCCGGAGCTGTTTTGATTTTTTATTTTTGGAGTAACAAATGACAAATTTTAATCTTGGCACATTAACCGCTCCTTATCGTGAGTTTGACATTGAAATCGCCCCCGGAACACTTTATCCACTTCGATACGACCATCAGGCCAGCGAGATTTTGGAATGCTCCTTACCGGACAATATCGAGGTGTGTTATGGTGGTTCAGGCGGATTTACAAAGCTTCAAACAGGTATGATTTACACATACCCGAACGATGAGGTTGTTCCGTTTTTGCAAATTCGGAATACACACGCAACGGAAACGATGACCGTTAAAATCGGCTTGGCCATCGGAAAATTGGACGACCGTCGGCTTTCTGTTTCAGGCACGGTTACGGTTCAGTCAACAACCGACAATCCGGTGTACATCGAAAGAAGTCCGGCCACACAGTGCGTTGCCGGACAAATTACAATACCTGAAGGTGGCGTCTATTTATACGAGGTAACCGAAAAAGTACAAAAAGTTGTCGTTCAAAATTTGTCGGCCTCGGCTATCTCGGCTTTTGGTTTTGTCCTGTTTCAATGGGGCGTTTTTGAATTAGAAAATTTCAAAGGAACCGTTTCTATTTTTGGTCCGGCCGGAGCAACCGCACATGTTGGGGTATTCAAATGATTGTCAATAACAGTTTAACGCGCGGTAATAAAGCAGAGATTGTCGGATGGGGGATGCCGAAATGGGAAGCCGGTATCGAAATTGCCACAAATTACACGGCACCTTCGGACGGTTGGATTTTTGCATCCGGAACTATTGGAGACGTTAACTACACGTACACAATCATGATGAATGGCGGCCCTATTCCGGTTCATCTTGTCGGTTATTCGGGTGATTGGGCCGGAACAACGTTTCAGGTGACAATTCCGGTTAAAGCGGGCGACATTTTGGCGTTTCCGTCAATCTCCGGCGCTTATTTAACCTTTTACCCATGCAGGGAGGCCTAAAAAATGATGAAATATGCGGAAATTATCGACGACGAAACAAAACAATGTCATGTCGGCATAGGTACGGATGAGGCGTTTTACAAGTCCCTGGGAATGGAATTGATGGACGTAGAGCAGGGGGCGGATGGCAACTGGTACTTGTCGGGATATGCGCCGGCGGCGCCGGAAAAGACATATACGGAAAAACGACGCGAAGAATATCCACCGATTGGTGATCAACTGGATATGATGTATTGGGATAAGTTAAACAATACCACGAAATGGTCTGATTTAATTACTGAAATTAAAAGAAAGTATCCGAAAGATGAAACGACACAAAACACTGAAACTTCTTCTGATACTTCCGATTAGTTGGTGGGTGTACAGAATGGCCAATAAATACATTTTAACGAGCGAAGACCGCGAAGTTGACTTGCTTGCACGGACGGCTTGGGGCGAGGCACGAGGGGATGGCCGCTGGGGCATGCAGGCTGTTATGAATGTTGTCATGAATCGTGTGAATGCCGGAAAATGGTGGGGGCGAACAGTCGAAGAGGTGGTTTTAAAACCGTATCAGTTTTCTTGTTGGAATGAAAACGACCCGAACCGCCGACAAGTTTTGGATGTCACAGAAGACGACCCGCAATTTAAACAGGCTGTTGCATTGGCAAAGCTGGCATTAAAAGACAATCTACCGGATACAACAGACGGCGCGACACATTATCATGCCGCTTATACGTCGCCCGGCTGGGCAAGTTCCGGACAACAAACCGTTCAAATTGGCAATCACATTTTTTACAAAGGAGTAGCATAAAATGGCAATACCTTTACTTATTGTCGGCGCAACAGCAATCGCATCAACAGCCGCTTTGGCCTATGACTGGTTAAAGTCATCCACAAAACAGCCGGAAATCGTTATCGAACAAGCGACAGTTCCGGACAAAACTGTTCTGAACTGGTCGAAAATCTTACCGTGGACGGCTCTTTTGTTCGGAGCTTATTGGCTGATTAAAAAGGTGAGGTGACCTCATGGAAGAATTGCTTTTCAATATCTTGGGAAACAGTCCGACATTGATTGCGGTCTTGCTCGTCCATGCACGGCTTGACAAGCGGTTAAGCCTTGTTGAGCAGGTGGTTTACAAAACAAAAAGGAGAACATCATGAAAATCAAAGAAACGTTAAAAACAAAAACATTCTGGGGCGGCGTCTTGACAACCATCGGTGCGGTTTTAACCGGCGCAATGGCAATCCCACAAGGCGTTATTGAGTTGGTAAAATTAATCGGAATAGGGGGTTAACATGGCAAAAAAACGTAAAAAAACAATCAAAGCATGCAAAACACGAAAAACAACCGCAAGAAAACGCCGCAAAATAACTCCAAAAAAAGATTTATTCGCCGGTATCTTGTAAAAAAAAGCCCCGATCAGGGGCTTTTGCTCACATATGGACATTTTTTTTGATTATCTTTGTTTCTGCTTCATCTGTTTAATAAGGTCATATACATATTTTTCAGAATATCCGGCAACTTTAGCAATCTCCCGATTCGGGTATTTCAACGCTTTCATCCTTTGAACAAGATAGAAATCAGCCTGTTTCTTTGCGATTCGGTCGGCCTGTTCATTAATTGCATAAACGGTTTGTATGAACCGGGGCGATTCTTCCATTTTTTCGGCCGTTTTTAAAATGGCTTCACTTACTTTCAGCCCTTTTTCAATATATGCGTTCATATAACGCACGATAAGGGCGTTTTTACGGGCGCTGATAAGCTCTTCTTTGTTCTTTGCTAGGTAGGTAGCCAAAACATTTAAATCTCTTCTAGCCTCTTTTAAATCGATTATAGAGGCACCAACGACTTTTTGAAGTCGGTCAATCTCTTTTTCGATGTGTTCAATTTGGTCTTTCCTGTTCATTTTTTCCTCCCGACAGCTCTAGCCGCCATCTTCGTATTTTATCACAAGTAGTCAGATTTTTAAACTCATACAATCGCATGTAAAATCAATCACTTATAGAAAAATAATTAAAATCAATAACTTATTTCGTATCAAAAATCTTACTTTTTTTCTTAAGTCTTCCAGCTTTTCTGCGGGTTTCCGAACTGATATGTGTCATACTGTTTACGTTTTGACTATTCATAATATAAATTATGCGACAATTA
This sequence comes from uncultured Alphaproteobacteria bacterium, assembly GCA_944391545.1. GTDB lineage: Bacteria > Pseudomonadota > Alphaproteobacteria > CAAHEQ01 > UBA3637 > CALXXA01. The sequence continues at coordinate 17,488 of CALXTZ010000005.1, read as the reverse complement.
TATTAAGGCAAATGAGAGATCTTCCCTTTTAAATCAAATAGTTAATCAGCCTGTGGATAACTTTGTGGATTACTTTTGGTGTTATCCACACACCGGACGGCCGGACCGTTTTTCTTTCAAAATATGTTACGTTTTACCGCTCCGTGCGTGGTTTCGTGCCGAAAATTGTCAATTTCAATGCGCCGAAAATCTTTCTATGAGCGCGTTCATCGTTTAAATCCCAGTCATTGGATGATGCGCACGCTGATAAACCGTCTCTGCACCGATATTAAGACACACTATTTTAAATTCCTGCCTGTGTGACGCTCTTTTATGAAGCGCACATCTCCCTGCTCTGCGAAAACCATCAAAGTATCACCAACCGACAGAAGGCTGTCCGTCGGGGAACTCTGTTGCCCCGCAGGACAAAGCAATATCAACGGTGCTTGTGCTGTCCTGTGATTTTTACAAATATGACAAAATCATGAAAAGTCTATATTTATGTTGACATTTTCTCCCCTTTGTGGCACGTTCAAGATAAATAAATAACCAAAGGAAGGAATAAGATGACACGTTCAGAATTAATTGAAAAAATTGCAAAAGAAAACCCTCATCTGTATCACACGGATGCCGAACGCATTGTGTCTACGGTTTTCGACGAAATTACAAAAGCTTTAAAAGACGGCAATCGCGTTGAATTGCGCGGATTCGGCGTTTTTTCCGTTCGGACGCGCAAACCGCGTAAAGCCCGCAATCCCAAAACGGGAGAAGCCGTTATGGTCGATCAAAAAACCGTGCCATTTTTTAAAGCCGGCAAATTATTGAAAAAAAGAATTAATCCAACAGTTTAAAAGAAGGGACTCATGAACTGGCTTACAAACTATGTCCGGCCTAAAATCAGCAAGTTAGTGCCGCAAAAAGAAATACCGGATCATTTATGGACCGGTTGTCCGCATTGTGAGAAAATGATTTTCCACAAAGAATTGGATGAAAACAATCAAATTTGTCCGAATTGCGGCTATCATTTCAAGCTGCCGGTTTTCAGACGATTGGAAATGTTATTCGACGGCGAACATTATTCGCTGATTCAATTACCGGAAGTCAAAACCGATCCGTTGAATTTCGTTGACTTAAAGAAATATACGGATCGCTTAAAAGAGGCTCGCAAAAAAACAAAACAAGACGATGCGATTGTCGTTGCTCACGGAACAATCGGCGGATACCCGGCTGTGGTGGCCGTTTTTGATTTTGCCTTTATGGGCGGATCCATGGGAACGGCGGTGGGCGAAGCCATTATTGCGGCGGCAAATTTGGCTGTTTTGCAAGATGCAGCATTGATTATTGTCCCCTCCTCCGGCGGCGCTCGTATGCAAGAAGGCATTTTATCTTTGATGCAAATGCCGCGGACAACTTTGGCCGTCAAACAATTAAAGGAAAAAGGACTGCCTTATATTACGATTTTAACAAACCCGACAACAGGCGGCGTCACGGCTTCATTTGCCATGCTCGGTGATGTTGCTTTGGCCGAACCGAATGCCATGATTGCTTTTGCTGGTCGGCGCGTTATCGAACAAACCGTTCGCGAAAAGTTGCCCGATAATTTCCAGACTGCCGAATATTTGCTGGAACACGGGATGATTGACGCGGTTGTCGATCGCCGGCAGTTAAGGGATGAGCTTGTTAAAATCCTGGACTTGCTCCGAACAAAGAAAAAATAAGACGTTTCTTGACGAAATTCAAAATAGGACTTATCTTAAAAGATAGGTTCTATTTTTTTAAAAAGGTGTACAATGTATTTGACAAGTTCGGCCGTTGAAAACGGCGTTATTGATGATAAATACGGGAAACGCGGAACTGATTTCAAAGGATCCATGCCGGTTTATTCCATGCCTTTTGATATCCATGACGCGCCACACGGAACAGTCGCTTTTGCGTTTGTTTTGGACGATCCCGATTCGGTTCCCGTCGCCGGTTTTACTTGGGTTCATTGGTTGGGTGCCGATTTACGGGAAACAACCGTCCCTGAAGATGCCTCACGTCATGCGTCTTTTATTCAAGGTCGAAACAGCTGGGGAGAAAATCTTTATGGCGGGATGGCTCCGCCGAATGCGCCGCATGTCTATCAATTGCATGTATATGCTTTGGATACGTTATTAAACCTTAAAGAAGGCTTTACTTTGAATGAGTTAAAAACAGCCATGAACGGCCACATAATGGATCAGGCCGTTTTAAAAGGACGTTACGACAATTAACGTTAATAAAACGCCAGCTTGGAAACAATCAAGGCAATGACAACACCGGCTAAATCAGCGACAATGCCGGCAGATACGGCATGGCGAAACTTCGTCACGCCGACTGCTCCGAAATAAACCGATAAAACATAAAAGGTCGTTTCCGAACTGCCCAACATAACGGCAGCCGTTTTTGTAACAGGAGAATCCGGTCCATGCGCTGCCGCCAATTCCGCAAAAATCCCCCTCGCCCCGCTGCCGGATAAAGATCGTGTAATCGCGAGCGGCAATAAATCAGCCGGAATACCCGCCCATACCAAAAACGGCTTTAACGCTTCAGCCAACAAATCAATAGCACCGCTCGCCCGAAACATGCCGACAGCCACCATCATGGCAACCAGATACGGAATAATGCGCACGGAAATGGAAAAACCTTCTTTGGCACCCTCGGTAAAAGTTTCATACACCGGAACACGCTTGTACGTCCCGTATAACAAAAAGAAACAAACCAAGATCGGAATAAGAGCAGCGGACAAAAAAGAAAGCATCAGGATTTCCCTTTCCTTTTCGCGGGTTCCGGTCGCCATTTAATTAAACATTTAACAAACAGCACGCCGATAATCAGCGCCGATAGCGTCGTAATTATTGTTGGTACAATGATATCCGTCGGATTTTCGGCCTTTAATGATGCCAAAATCGCCACAGCCGTAACCGGAATCAACTGAACACCGGCCGTGTTAATGGTTAAAAATGTACACATCGCATCACTGGCTGTTTTTTTGTCATTTTGGTTAAGTTCCTGCAACCCTTCCATTGCTTTAATACCAAAAGGTGTTGCCGCATTACCTAATCCCAAAGCATTTGCCGACACATTCATGGTTATATCCGCCTGAACGGGATGATTTTTCGGAATATCCGGAAACAAAAATCGAATCACGGGCGATAAAGCTTTGGCAAGAACGCGAAGCAGCCCGGAAGCTTCGGCTATTTTCATCAATCCGAGCCAAAAAGCCATGATACCGATGAGCCCGATTGAAATGGTAACAGCTTGCTCACACGATGAAAGTATTGCACGAAATACATCATCTATCCTATTGTTAAATAAGGATATCACAACGGAAGAGACGATAAAGAAAAGCCAAATATAATTAATCATTGCCTCATTTTGCCTTTTTTGTTAAGATTAAAAGAAAAAGATAAACATTTTATTAAGAACGCTCATGACTCTTGCTTTAACAGAAAAAAGAAATTCGGCCTCCGTTCATATCGACTTGATGGAAACGTCTCAAATTGTCAAGCTGATTAATGATGAAGATAAAAAAGTGGCAACGGCCGTTGAAAAAGTATTGCCCCAAGTGACGGATGCCGTTGATATAATCGTTGAAAACTTTCGAAACGGCGGCCGTTTAGCTTATTTCGGCGCCGGAACCAGCGGTCGATTGGGGGTTTTGGATGCCTCGGAATGCTGGCCGACGTTCGGCGTTGAACATGGCATGGTGTGCGGCTTTATCGCCGGCGGTGACAAGGCGTTGCGTTATTCGGTTGAAAATGCCGAAGATAATGAAGATTTAGGCCTTTGTGATTTAGATTCATTTGCACCCGCGCCGAATGACACCATTGTCGGAATTTCCGCAGGCGGAAATGCGGCCTATGTGTTGGCTGTCTTGAAAAAAGCTCGGCAATTAGGATGTAAAACCATCGGCATCAGTTCCAATCCGGACGCAACACTGGCTCTTTACAGTGACGTTTTCATTAATCCCGTTGTCGGAGAGGAAGTGATTACGGGGTCTTCGCGCATGAAATCCGGGACAGCCCAAAAAATGATATTAAATATGCTGTCAACGGCCTCAATGGTTCGCATCGGAAAAACATATGAAAATTATATGATAGATGTTCGAACAATGAATACAAAACTTATTGATCGAGCAACTCGCATTGTATCTGAAATTGCTAAAATACCTTATGATACTGCTGGCGATTACCTTAAAAAGGCTGATAACAAAGTTAAAGTTGCTTGTGTTATGGCTATAAAGCATCTTTCAAAAGAAGAGTCTATAAAATGTTTAAAAGAAAATAATGGTTTATTGAGAAAAGCGATTTTATGAAAAAAATTATTTTATGGGATTGGGATAATACATTAGTTAAAACTACAGAAGCCATTCTTAATGCTCATAATATGGTACGTCAACATTTCAATCTACCCTTATGGACAAAAGAACAAGCGAAAGAAGCAATGAATTATTCCAGCAAGGATTTTTTCTCTCTTTTTTTTGGAGACAATGCCATCAAGGCACATTCTTTGTTTTTGGAAAGTTATTTATTAAATGTAAACCATCTTTACCTAATGCCCGGTGCAAGAGATATATTAAAACTTACCAAAAGACTAGGCTATATAAATATTATTGCAAGTAACAAAACTGAATTTATTCTTTTAAAAGAGATAAAGCATTTTAATTTAGAAAAATATTTTGAAAGAATTTATGGGGCTGGTAGTGCATTTCAGGATAAACCATCAAAAATATTTGCTCTTCATGTTATTAAAGATTTTTCTCCAGAAGAAATATACGTTATTGGTGATGGGAAATCGGATATTATGCTAGCTAACCAATATCAAAAGGCTACATCTATTTTAATCAATAAGAATCCAAGGTCTTTATCTTTATCGAATCTCTCTGCTAATTATACATTTAATTCTCTTTCAGAACTAACCACTTTTTTAAAAAGGAACATATTATGAAAAAATACAGAATTATCGGAAACATGACCGGCAACTCCATGGATGCTATTGATTTGGTCTTAACGGACTTTGACGGCGATCGAATGACGGATGTTTGCTCTTATACAAAACCCTACTCGGATGACATGCGACAAAAAGTCGCTCGTTTACGGGACATGGTAACCAAAGAAAAAATGCCTATGGCTGCTTTTGAAAAAAGCCCGGAGTTCAGTGCATTTCACGATGAATACATTTCAGGCATCGCTAATGCCGTTCAAAGTATGTGTCAACAAAACAACATTGATCCGGCCAGTATTGATGCTATTGGCTTTCATGGTAAAACATTGGATCATTTTCCACCATCTGTTGCAGTCAAAGAAAATACAAAGCCTTATACTTTGCAAGTCGGTTCCGGTCAAATGTTGGCAAATTTAACGGGAATACCTGTTATTTACGATTTTCGCTCTGCTCCGATTATGAACAATTATGAAGGTGCTCCTCTGGCTCCCCCTCACAATGCTCATGTTGCAATCACCGAAGGAGACGGCATCTATTTCAATGCTGGAAACACCAGCAATCTGGCCGTTATTGTTAATCACAAAGCCGTTGCCGGGTGGGATGCCGGCCCCTTTAATGACTTTACGGATAATCTTATTCGGCGTCATACGGGCAATCAAAAAGCCTATGATAAAGACGGTATGTATGCTTTGAAGGGAACGTTGATGCCGGCGTTGTTAAAAGATCTTTTTGATAACAGTGCCATAACAGATGCCGGCGAAAATTTTTACAATCTCCCTGCTCCGAAATCCGGAGATCCGGCATTTTATCATTTTGACAGGATTTCCGCTTTTTTAAATCCGGGTGCACATTTGAATGACGTCGTTCACACATCCGCTTATTTCAGTGCTTATGTTGCGGCTCATTCTTTAAAGTACCTTCCCGACAAAACAGTTGTTCCGCACCATTTTATTTTATTCGGTGGTGGGTGGCATCATCCGGTTGCGATGCAAACCTTTAAAGATTTGTTGCAAGGGAAAGGATTTGTTCTGCCAGAACATCAAGCTGATTTTGAACAGATTCAAAATCGTTTTCAAAAGGCTGACATTCGTTATTCAACCCTCGGAACATATATGGAAGCGCGGCTTTTTGCCGATTTAGCCCGCTATCATTTGGAGGGAAAAACCTGGGAGATTCCGGAATTAGTCCGAGACAAAAAAGAATTGGTGTTGGGCGTTATGCGCCGACCGCATCAAGGCCCCGTCAATGATCGAATTAACTTGGCAGCCAAGGGCTGGCAATCCAAAGAAATGGTTAATGTTTTCTCTCAAAAAACTTATATTTGAGCATGATGCTTGAGGTGACAAGGCTCATGATAAAATTAACCATTAAAGGCGCATCTTTTGTCGGCCATACGTAAATCAAGCTGAACAATGCGCCTAACCACATTAAAATCAGAAAATACAAGCTGACCGAACGCGCATTTCCGGCTTTAACAATTGCGACCGTTTGCGGAATGGCAAAGATGGCGTAAAATAATCCGCCCAACCAACCGATGATTTCAATTCCCATGCGGCGTTCCTTTCAACGTTTCACGAACTTTGACATAAAGCACCCCCAAAATGCCCAGCCCGCCGGAAAGATAATTCGGAAGCAACACATATTTTTGAACGCCGACAGCATAAACGGCACTGAAAACGGCGGCCAAAAACCAAATGATGACAAAAGACCATTGAATTCCGGCCGCTGTCCGACGTTTAAAGCTGTCGTAAGCCAGCGGCCAAGAACAAACGGCGAATAACAAAGACCCTAATAAACCTATTACTTCATACATGGTGAGTGTATTAGCATAAAAAACCAAAAATGGAAATAAGAATCTACGCAAACGTTTTGATAAAGAATCTCATATAAAATCTATTTATCTGCATAAAACTCCATTTGTGAAATAACGAACATTGGTAAGAAACTGCCCCGAAAATAATCCTACACGATATGCAATACAAGAATCTCCGAAATCTTCCAACCAAACCCAACCGCCTATATTGCCATTGATAAATGATTTCATAGTTGAAGAAGAACACATCTCCCCTGTTTGAACATTTCCACAACCAAGTGTCGAGCGTGTAGCCATAGTTAACCTTTGAGCAGCACACCAATTCTGAGCACTCCACCAACTCATATAAGTTGACGAACGAACCCAATGATTCGTTATACCTCCTACATTTAGGGAGAAACTTTTAGGGCCATAATCTGCGATTTTAAGGCATTTTCCTTTTCCTGAATCAAGACAGTTCTCTGCATCTTCAAAACCACAGAACTCTACGTCAGAAACACAATCAGCATTAGAGCTACATGATGAATCTGCTATACATCCATTATTATCTGGATTTGCTTCATCAGAAGACCAAATTCCGGTGAAACCACTTTCTATATCACAGGTACAAGTTGACGTTGTTCCATCGGATATAGCTCCTGTTCCACAAGGTAAACAGTCTGGGGTATATGTATTTAAAGGACACTTAACTTCACATGTTCCATCCCCTTGACATGTCCCTTCACAAGTCGGTGTACACGTACGTGGCGTAATTGGATTTAATGAACAACTCTCTTCTGTCGTACTCTCACAACATCCATTACTATTCAAATCTGAATGAGTTACCGTACTTATTGTCCCTATCTCTTTCGTCGGATTACCACATACATCATTGGGTCCTGTCAATGCACAACAGCTCTCCCCTGAACACGTATCCGCTACCGGACAGGGCTCACAGGTTTGTCCTAAGCAATATCTGCCCGGAGAACAACTTATTTTCTTGATAAGAACACAACCGTTCTCATCTTTTACATCTTCACTTATACCACAATCTGTCGATGCTACTATTCCTTCACATGGATCTTCTGTCCCTGAGCCACTCCCAGAACCGGAGCTATCTCCACTACCGATACCTGTCCCATTACATATCGTCCCATCACTTCCAAAACAGAACCGCATCGCTAAACCATCACTATCCCCACATATATCACTGTCCCCTTGATATACTCTACTTCCTACTACTATCTGGTCGATGTCCGTCGGGTTCATCTTTAAAATCATCTCACACACACGATATGTCACACCCGTTGCTTCAACATAATACGATGAACCCGCATCTTTCTTCGTCGTCATCGGGTAATAGGTGCCTTGTCGGCCGTTATTAACCAATCCCGGAAAACGGAATTCATAGCCAGAAGCTTTATCATAATAATATTCGTCAATCATCGGCACATTTGTACCACGCAACATCACGTCATAAATCGTTTCATTCGCCCGATGTTTGTTCATCGCGTATGTAAATCCGACCAAAGCCGTAATAGACAGAACACCGATAATCGCCAACACCGCCAGCATCTCCAAAAGGGTTCGACCTTTTTGTTTGCCCCATCGGCGGGGCGAAAGGGCGCGTGGGTGCGCCCCGCCGATACATTTAATTGATTGTCCCGAACTGTCCTTTCCCCCAAACGACCCTCTCCCGAATCCTTTTTTCCCAAAAATACTGCTAAACTTCATCATTTCCTCCTCTATTCAAACCAGACTTGGAAACAGTATACACTACCCCCCCCCCCCACTGTCAAGCAAAATCTTGACTTTTTTTATTTATGACTTATTTCTCTTCAGGGAGAAAAAAAATGTTCAAATGGATAAAACGAATTTTAGTTGCTCTGGTTATTTTGTTTGCCGTCATCCTGGAGTTATCACCGACAATCAAAGCTCAATTAATGAGCGTTCACGTTGGTAAAATCAACATTCCGCTGGCGCCTCTGTTTTTCGCCTTTTTAACATTCATCATTACAATGGAGGCGACAAAATTAATCCAGCTCTTTTTACAAACACGCTTACTCCCGAAAACCGACTTAACAAGAGGAACACAGGCAACCATCGTCTCCGTCATCGGATATTTAGGCCTGATTTTAGCCTTTTTCCTTGTTTTATCCGCTTTAGGCATTAACCTAAAGAACTTTACGATTATTGCGGGCGCTTTATCCGTCGGCATCGGTTTCGGTCTTCAAAATATCGTGAATAACTTTTTCTCCGGCATCATTATTCTGTTCGGGCAAGCTATAAAAGTCGGCGATAAAGTTATCATTAACGGCAAACAAGGCCTTGTTCGGCAAATCAACATTCGATCAACAGAACTTGAAACGGCCGACAACGTTCGAATTTTAATTCCGAATGCGTCGATTTTATCCACGGACATCACCAACTTAAGCCAGCAAACAGCGTCCACAGATGCTGTTTTAACCTTGAGTTTACCGATTAGTGTTGATATTACGGAAGCACAAAATTTGATCATGAATTGTTTAAAGAAACAAAAAAGAATTGCTCAAAATCCGAGTCCGACATTTCTGCTCACCAGCCTGAACGACAGCAAAATTCAAATGGAAGTTCGATTTAACGTGACTTCTATTCATGACAAGACGCAAATCATGAGTGATCTGCGTCTGTGCATTCTGAAAACCATGAAAAAAGGTCAAATTACTTTGTCTTAAATTGAGCCATATAAAGCGCTTTATAAGCACCGTTTTCAATATTCAACAGCTCTTCATGCGTTCCCTCTTCCACAATTTCACCTTCGTTGACAACCACAATCTTGTCCGCATTTTGAACCGTTGATAAACGATGCGCAATCACGAAAACCGTTCGATCCTGCATCAAATTATCAATTGCTTTTTGCACAATCGCTTCCGATTTATTGTCCAAAGCTGATGTTGCTTCGTCCAAAATAACAATCGGCGCATTTTTCAAAAAAGCCCGTGCAATCGCTACCCGTTGTTTCTGGCCCCCGGATAAAAGCGTGCCGCGTTCGCCGATATTCGTATTTAAACCGTCTTTTAAGTCATGAACAAATTCGTCTAAACACGCACATTTCAAAGCCAATTCAATTTCTTGCGGCGTTGCATCGGCTTTACCCAATAAAATATTGTCCAAAATCGTCCCTGAAAACAGGAAATTGTCTTGGAAAACAACCGCGATTTTATCACGCAAAGACTCTAAAGAAAAACGCCGAATATCTTCACCGTCAATTTCAATCGAACCGCTTGTCACATCATAAAAACGCGGAATCAAGTTGACTAAAGTCGTTTTACCGCCGCCCGAATTCCCGACAAAAGCAATTGTTTGGCCTTTCTTTAAATGCAAATTAATGTTCTTTAAAACAGGAATGCCCGGCTTATATTCAAACCCCACCTGCTTGAAAGTAATTTCTTTTTTCAATCCTTGCAAAGTCTTCGGATCTTTACCGTCTTTAATAGCAACAGGTTGTTCCAAAATTTCAAAAACACGATCGATTGCCATAAAAGACAACTGAACAGAGCTGAAGTTTTTTCCGATATTTTTAATCGGTGTGTACAGCATTAACATAGCCGTCATAAACGCCACAAAGTCACCGCCCGTAATTTGTTGATGCATAATCAATGAACTGCCTGCCCAAATCACAAGCGCAATGCCGACAGAAATAATAATATGCATCATCGGCGACAACCAGGCCGTTTTCTGCGTTTGTTTAATGGCTAATTTAAACAGTTTCGTTAAAACGCTTTGAAACAATTGTTCTTGATGTTTTTTCAAATTATAAGACGCAATTGTTTTATTTCCGGCATAGGTTTCATTATAAAGCGTAACGGCTTCTCCGCCCGCCATCACCGTACGCGCCGTGATTTCTTTGATTTTCTGGCGAATTTTGGTTAAGGGATACAAAGACAAAAACAAAACGGTAATCGCAATAATCGCCAATTCCCAAGACGTGTAAATCAGCACGGCAATCAATGAAAGCGATGAAAACACGCGCGATGTAAAGACTTTTAAGTTATTTAAAAGACCCGTACAAGCCAAGTTCGGATCATTGTCGTACCTAAAAACAACCACACCGGAAGACGTTCTGTCAAAATACGCCGGTTCAAACGAAACCAATTTTTTATAAAGCTTTTTCTTCAGCTCCATCGTAATTTTGGAACCGACCCACGTATTTAAATAGCTTGAAGAATAATCCAATCCGCTTTGAATAATTGTAAACAAAATAATTAAAACCGGAATATAAACGGGAGACGCAATGCTTTTATCAATCAAAACATTGTCCATGTAAGGCTTCAAAGACAATGCAATGACCGCATCCAAAGATCCGATCGGAATGGTAATCAATGTTGCCAGCAACGCCCGAAACCAATAAGGTTTCACAAACGGCCACATCCGTTTATAGTTTTTAATAAATTGAGTTTCCTGAAGTTTCGCAAACATCCGTTTTTCCTATGCAATCGTTAATCTTTTCAAAACGCGGTCCTTACCCATGACTTGCATAATTGCATACAAATCAGGAGATTGCTCTTTCCCCGTCACAAAAATCCGCAATACTTTGGCCACATCGGCGACGCTTCCCTTAAAGTTGGAAGGTTCGGCTTTATACGCCTTCATATCCGTTGCAAAACCGTTAACTTCCGCGATTTTCTTGATTTTTTCAAACCAAATTTCTTTGGAATCAGCCTCATCATAATTTTCAACAAAAGCATTAACAATTTTCATTATCTCATTGACAGATAAAGGAGAAAGAAGTTTATATGCCTCGCCGGTCGTCAACGTAAATTGGTCGTCAAAGAAATAAGAAACTTCATTCTTCACATCTGACCAAACGGCGATGTCTTTACGAACTTTTTTCACGCCTTCCCGCTCGATATTAAAAATCCGAATCATGTAATCTTTGTTTTTTTCCATCACTTCCGAGAACGGAACATCGTAATTTTTCATCCATTCCAGCGCATAATCATAAATTTCCCGAGCCGTCATTTTACCGATTACATCTTTACTGATGCTGTTTAACTTAACCAAATCGAACAAAGCCCCGCTGGAATTCAACTTATTCAAAGACAATTCAAAATCGGTATACGGTTTATCGGGATTTGCCCGCCGCCAATCTTCAAAATTAGAATTGGCCAGATTTAACAAATATTCAATCAAAGCCGTTTTCGGATAGCCCTTTTCGCTGTAATAAGTCAATTTCGCTTCCGGATCCAACCGTTTTGAAAATTTGCGCCGATTGCCGTTTTCATCCATTTTCTGCACATGAGCAATATGGCCGTATTTAGGCGGCTTCCACCCCATTGTTTGGAACAATTGAATGTGTAACGGCAACGAAGACAACCACTCTTCCCCGCGAATCACATGCGTCGTTCCCATCAAATGATCGTCAATCAAATGCGCAAAGTGATACGTCGGTAAACCATCTCCTTTTAAAATGACAATATCTAAATCATTTTCCGGAAATTCACGTTTTCCGCGCAAAACATCTTGAATGACGATTTTTTTATTGTAATGACCGGGAGACTTAAACCGAATAACGAACTTTTTACCTTCGTTTAAATTTTGCAAAACGGTTTCTTCGGACAAATTCCGGCATCTGGCCCACCCGCCGTGGTATCCCGGCCGCGCATTTTGAGCCACTTGCAAAGCGTGATTTTTTTCGTTTTCTTCTTCCGTACAAAAACACGGATAGGCCAAATCTTTTTCCAACCAATCCTTGACATACGCTTGATAAATTTCTTTCCGAGCGCTTTGGAAATAAGGCCCGTAATTTCCTTTTTCCGGTCCATTTAAAACGGGGCCTTCATCGTTTTGAATACCATATCCGTACAGGCTGCTTAAAATTAAATCCACAGCGCCGTCGACTTTGCGTTTTTGATCGGTATCTTCAATTCTTAAAAAGAAAACACCGTTGGATTGGTGCGCCAACCGTTCCGGAATCAAAGCCGCGATTAAATTTCCGATATGCATCAAACCAGTCGGACTAGGGCCGACACGCGTCACTTTAGCACCTTCGGGCAATTGCCGAGGCGGATATTTGGCTTCGATTTCTTCAATTGTTGGCAAAGGATTGGGGAAAATTTTATTAATTATTTCAGCTTTCATTTCATTTATTCCATTGATTACAATGCGCTTCATCATAAAGCAAGCGCTTTTAAAAATCAAGTCATTTACATAACGCCTTATCAGAACTTGATAACAAAGCCCTCGTTCTTCAAAATTGTCATGACTTCAGCCAAGAAAATCCGTTCTTTTTCATCGATTTTTTCGTCACTGGAAATCAAGTGGATCATGTGTTCCAAAAAGAGTTTAACCACCCATCCTTCGCTTCCCAAAATGCGTTCCATCGATTGATAAAAACTTTCCTGATCTGGATACAGCATATTTAAGTACTGATACAAATCTTCGTCTTTAAAGACCAAATCCGGACAGCGCCGATGCACATACTGTGCAATTTGTTCAAACTCGACATGATCCCGGCTACCGTCTACACCGGAAATGAACATCAAGGCCGTAATTTCATTCCGTGTCCGAGCAATCGCCGTTTTTAATTCGCCCCTTGAGGAGTTGGATGCCTGCAACGGTGTTTGAATGCTGTTTAAATCAAACCCTTTTTGCGGTTTTTCAGCCATATCAACGCCTAAAATGTTTTCAAAAAATTCTGCCGGATTTGTAAATTCCTGTCCGCTCTTTTTATCTTTGATTTTTTGAATTGATGCCATTTTAATCAACCGAGGCGCTTTAATGCCCAAACAAAAAGCGTCAATAAAAATATCTTTGCCGCTTTTCATCACACGCCGAATAACAACGTCCCGATGTTGAGCATTGCCCGACAAAGACGTGTAATCAACTTCTGCCAAAACGGAAATACCGGAAGCCAAGACATTTTTACTTTGCAGATGTTTTCGAACTTCGGGATTAGCAACGGGCTGCTGATGTGCTTTTTCTAAATCCTGAATATTTTCGCCCGTCAAATGAGCTATTGCCTTTAATAAAGTATCTGCCGTTTCCATCATAGCCTCCTATAAATTCTGTTTAATCCATTGTTTTGCATTTACCAAAATCGCCTTTTTATCCACATCGGACAAGTTCTCTTTTGAAGCATACATACTTTTTTCCAAAAGCGCTACATATTCTTTTGAAAAATGAACGCCCGGCGTCTGATTTAAAAAATCAATCCACGCGTCCGCGTAAAGGACAGCCCCAACGGCAGACCCGTATTTATAAATAACGGCACGCCGTAAAAGTGCATTGACTTCTTTCAAAAAAATCTTTCCGTTTAAATGACTTATTCGATGAAGTTCATGTAAAGCATATCTTTTCGGATTATTCATGTATCGATACATCCAATACACAAAAAGGCCCGCCAAAATAAACGCGCTCCAAAACAGAACCCACCACCCCCACGAAAGCGGCCACAAGTCCGGTTCAACAGGGATGTGAATGTCTTTTAATTCCGACAAATCCGGCTTCATTTTGACTTCCTCCGCAAAGCATTTGCCACGACGTCAATATAATTCATACCGGTCGATACCGGAATATAATGAAGCCCGTATTTGGTCGCAAAATCTTTAAGTGTCTCATAACGTTGTTTAAAATAATTGACATACGCTTTTTGAACATGAGGACTGCGCATATTCAAAGAAAGCGTCTCATTGCCGTTTGTCACGGAATACACGTTCGGCGGCGGACAAGTCCCTTCCAATTCATCGTAAATGTTAATTAAAATAACTTCGTTTGATTTGGCAAATGAGGCAAAACACTTCAGCGTTTCTTCCGTTAAGTCAGCAAAGTCGCTGATAAAGAAAACAATATTTCCGCTTTTGCAAAAATGACGCAGCTTCCAACAAGCCGTTTGCAAAGAAATTTCTTCTTCAATCGGTTTTAAATCATGTTTTTCCTTTGTTTTGGCACTGATTTCATTTAAAAACCGCATTAAAGAGCGCTGCAACCGAGACGGACGAAACGATTGCATGGCTTTATCCGACAAAAGCAAACCGCCGATTTTATCGCCTTTTTCGGCAAAAGACCACGCCAACAAAGCCGTAATATGCGCCGCAATGACGGATTTAAAAGCCTGTTTGGTTCCAAATCGCATGCTTGAACGTAAATCCAACATGAAATAAATATGGCGTTCTTTTTCTTCCCGAAAAACTTTTGTAAACGTTTTGCCTTGCCGAGCCGTTACCCGCCAATCGACCAGCCGAACATCATCGCCTTCTTTATATTCGCGGACTTCATCAAAGTCCATTCCCCTGCCCTTGAAAACAGACCGATAATTGCCGCTGGTCATGCGCGCCGTTTTCTTATCCGTTGCAACGGATAGTTTATAGACTTGATATTTGTCTTTAATCAAGCTTTCCAAACTGGCAGAAATCGCTTCTTCGTTACGCGGCAGCATCCCTTTATCCTTTACGGCAGAGGCACTTCTTGCAACAACATGTCAATAAACATATCCGGCGTAATTCCTTGCGCTTCCGCTTCGTAAGTCAAGATAATGCGATGGCGTAAAACATCATGAATAACCGCATGAATGTGATCCGGCGTTACATAATCCTTACCGCGCAGCCAAGCACAGGCTCGCGAACAAACATCCAACGCAAGCGTTCCGCGCGGGCTGGCGCCGTATTCAACGAAGTTCTTTAATTTTTCGCTATAAGCACTCGGATCACGCGTGGCCATAATAAATTGTACGATATATTCTTCCAATTCCGGCGATAAATGCACGGCTTGAACTTCATCTTTTGCCTGACGCACTTGCTTTTGCGTGATTTTTTCCAAAATAGGACGCTCCCCCATTCGCGCTTCGCTGCGCACCAGCCTTAAAATCTTTCGTTCCGATTCAATATCCGGATGGCCGATGGTTACAAACATCAAAAAACGATCTAATTGTGCTTCCGGTAAAGCATATGTTCCTTCATGTTCAATCGGATTTTGAGTCGCCATCACCATGAACAGCTCCGGCAACATGTACGTTGTTGCACCGACCGTCACTTGGCGCTCTGCCATTCCTTCCAGCAAAGCCGATTGAACTTTTGCCGGCGCACGGTTGATTTCATCGGCCAAAATCAAGTTATGAAAAATAGGCCCTTTTTGGAACACGAACATCCCGGTTTCCGGGCGGTAAATATCAGATCCCGTAATATCTGCCGGCAACAAATCCGGTGTAAATTGAATTCGGTGCGAATCGCATTCGATGGCGGACGCAAGCTTTTTAATCGCCTTTGTTTTCGCCAAACCGGGCGCCCCTTGAACAATCAAATGACCGCCGCCCAACAAAGTTATCAACATCCGCTCAATCAGCCGTTCCTGGCCGATAATCTCATCGTTTAAATAAGCCCTTAATTTCGCAAAACTTTGTTGAGTATCTGACATTTTCTGCTCCCATGTGTAAAAAAACTATACATTTTTAAAAAGTAATATAGAATAAAAAAAGGAAGAATGCAAATGAGTAACGTCATTTTAACGCCTTATCGCCTCTTTTTTATTGACCAGACGGATATTTTATACGCGCTGATGAAAGACGGCCGTCTTTCAAGAGTCAAGAAAGTCGACTCCTTTGCAAATGCTTCAGCGGATTTTCAAAACTTGACAGGCGTTCGATTCGACGGAGAAAACACGCATGTTACTTTCGTTTCGTTAGATTTTGATTCTCTGCCGACGGAACTGGCTCCGTTTTTCGGATACGCCTATTATCCGACGTTGAATAAAGACGCCTCTTTGCTTTCGCTCATTCGCGCGGATTTGTTGAGCCCGCGCCCTTTCGGCGTTATGATTATTTACAAAAAGCTGCGTAAAAAATGGAAACCGATCGTAGAACGCAAATCTTTCATGAAGCGCCCGGTCTGGAGCAAGTTTACCGATTCGCTGTTCTTTATTAATATTTTCCAACAACTGGTCAAAATAACGCCGGCGGGCGAAGAAGAAATCCTGGCGCACAATGTTGTTGATTTTGCGTTATCGCCGCTTCAAACGGAAGCTGCCTGCTGGGACGGGAAATTCATGCACATTATTTCGGTTTTAGATAAAACGGAAAATGATTGTTTCCCGGCTTCCGCGTTAAACACTTTTGCGTATTCAAGCGACGGGCATTCCCTTTATTTAAGTGTAACGCTGGAAGGAAAAAATAATATGTATTGCATTGATAAAGCCAGTAAAAAAACGCTCCTTTTATTGCAAACACCCAGCCTTGTTCCTTTCATTTTTACACCTTGACAACTTTATTAAATACGCTTATAAAAATTCATAGTTTATAAGGAGGACAAGATGTTCAATCAATCAAATTTACCGGTTACCCCCCCCCCCCTTTTTAAAGGATAACGGCTGTTTTCGGCCATTTTTCAGACAGTTTAAATTAATAAATCGATTCAGAAAAGGGTCGCCCCGACCCGCCGCACTTCGCGGGGCGACCCTTGTTCAAATATGGAAAAACGCCGCACCGAGAATGTTCGGGTGTGCGACTGCCGTACAAATCGGCGGGGCGCACCCCCGCGTCCTTTCGCAACACCGATGGGAGAGACAGGATGGCATGGGGCATTTTCCTTCTTCCCCCGCTGCGCCGAAATTCTTCGGGCGCACGGCGCGGCGGCTATCTCCTCAATCCGGCAGAACCCTTTTGGAAATGCTCGCCGTCCTCGCCATCATGGGCGTTTTGACCGTTGGCGGCATTGCCGCTTATTCTTTCGCTGTTTCTAAACATCGCGCCAATCAAATCTACAACCAAGTCGATTTACGCGC
>CALXTZ010000004.1 GCA_944391545.1 uncultured Alphaproteobacteria bacterium | reverse complement strand
CCAAGTCTGATGGTAAAGAGGAGGAAACGATGAAGTTTAGCAGTATTTTTGGAAAAGAAGGATTTGGGAAAGGGTCGTTTGGGGGAAAGGACAGTTCGGGACAATCAATTAAATGTATCGGCGGGGCGCACCCCCGCGCCCTTTCGCCCCGCCGATGGGGCAAACAAAAAGGCCGTTTGGAACAATCGAATTGTATCGGGTATTCCCCCTTTTCCCCCGCCGCGCCGAAATGTTTCGGGCGCGCGGCGCGGCGGGTGCCTTCCCCGTCCGGTCGCAGTATGATTGAGATGTTGGCTGTCCTAGCCATCATCGGCGTGTTAAGTATTACGGCTTTGGTCGGATTTACATACGCCATGAACAAGCACCGGGCGAATGAAACGATTTACGATGTAATGTTGCGTGGCACGAATGTACCGATGGTGGATGAAAATTATGCAAGTAAACCGTCCGGGCATGAGTTTCGTTTTCCGGATTTACCGGCAGGGACATATTACCCGATGACAACAAAGAAAGATGCGGGTTCATCGTATTATGTTGAAGCAACGGGTGTGACGTATCGTGTGTGTGAGATGATATTAAAGATGAATCCGACGGACATCGACCAAATTGTTGTTAACAATTCCGTTTATACGGGTGACAGTGACATTTGCGGGGCGACAGACGGCTTGGCTATGAAGTTCTGTTTTGGTTCGGATGGCACTATCTGTGACGGTACAGGTCAAGGCGGATCCGGCGGGACTTCCGGCGGTAGTTCGGGGGATACATCCGGCGGCAGTGGGAGTAGTTCCGGGACAGACCCTGTTGACCCATGTGAGGGGATTGTTCCGGTAACGGATTGTGGAGCGATGGATGATATGTTGGATGAAAATGGTTGTCTGATTGTTCAAAAGATTACCTGTGGTTCAGGTAGTTATTGTTCAGGACAAACATGTGAGACCTGTCCGGCAGCAGAAACCTGTGACGGAGAAAGTTGTTGTGCACTGACGGGTCCTGATGATGTATGTGGCAATCCGACGAAAGAGATTGGGACAATCAGTACGATAACCCATTCGGATTTGAATGGTAATGGATGTTGTGAAGAAACGACAGAAGAGAGTTGCTCATTAAATCCTATTACCCCACGTACGTGTACACCGACCTGTGATGGAACATGTCAAGGAGATGGAACGTGTCGTCCGAATTGTGCAGCAGGGGAGAGTTATAATGAAACAGCCGGTCAATGTTGTGCGAATATTACAGAAGAAGAGACAGATTGTCAAAAGTTGGTTCCAGCCATGCCAGGAGTATGTCCACATTTTGAATTTATTTCAACGGAAGGTTTCCCCTGTACAACAACTGACGGTCTGTCCGGTACTTGTCAAAGCGGCGTGTGTGAAGCCACCTCTTCATGTACAGATGGGACTATCATTACCGGAAATAACGGCCATCACTATTGTGTGAGCATGACATCTATGTCTTGGTCTAATGCCGATACTTGGTGCGAAGCTCGTGGTCGTCATTTAGCAAGCATGGATGAAGCGTGCCCAGGATGGGATGCCTCCTTAGAAGAGGGGGCGTGCGCTAACATTAACAATTTAGGGGGCATGGCATGGTCTTCGACGTTAGATAAAGCTGATTCGGCTCGACTTCTGGTGGGAACTGAAGAAAGTACAATATTTTTGTCTGCCGGTGTGAATCTTAGTAGCCGTGCCTTTTGTTATTAAAGTCAGCACAGAAGAATTCGGATAAGCGAAAAGGGGCTTTTCATCAAAGCCCCTTTTTAAGGAAGATGTTGAAATTAAATAAAATGCTTGCAAAAGAAAAGCGAATCATGTATAAAGAACCCTGCATAACGCACGCAGAATTTCGCTGGGTCAAAGTTTGACTTGTGCGCTCCGGTGTCTGATCGGTTTCAGATTTCTATGTTCTGCGGAGGAATAACTGGAAAAGAAAGGATTTTTATAATGTCAGTTCCTACATTTACAATGCGTCAATTAATTGAAGCAGGTGTGCATTACGGCCACCATACGCGTCGTTGGAATCCGAAAATGGGTCCCTATATCTATGGCGTTCGCGACGGCGTTCACATTTTGGACTTAACACAAACGGTTCCGGCGTTGAACAGAGCATTGGAAGCGGTTCGTGAAGTGGCTGCCAAAGGCGGAAAAGTTTTGTTCGTCGGAACGAAAAACCAAGCGTCTCCGATCGTAATGGAAGCGGCGAATCGGTGTGGTGCTTTTTATGTGAACCATCGTTGGTTGGGCGGTATGCTCACGAACTGGAAAACCGTTTCAGGTTCTATCAAAAGATTAAAAGAAATTGATGCAAAAGCTGAAAAAGGTGAATTGGAAGGATTAACCAAAAAAGAACGGTTAAACTTGGCACGTGAACGGGAAAAATTGTTTGCGTCTTTGGGCGGTATCCAAAATATGAACGGCCGTCCGGACATTATTTTCGTCATTGATACGTTAAAAGAACAATTGGCGATTAAAGAAGCAAACCGGTTGAATATCCCTGTCATTGCGATTTGCGACAGCAATTCCAATCCGGATAACATTGATTACGTTGTTCCGGGCAATGATGATGCAATTCGCGCCATTCAGTTGTATTGTGATTTGGTGTCCGGTGCCGTTTTGGACGGTATCCAAGCGGAATTGGCTGCGGCCGGCGTTGATGTCGGTGCGGCTGAAGAAGCTCCGGTTGAAGCGGTTGTTACAGAGGAAGTTGCCGTTTCGGAACAACCCGCTGAATAAGAATACGTATTTTGCGTTAAATGAACAGGCGAGGGCGGCGGCACAAAGTCGCTGCCCTTTTTAAAAAAGAAGAAAAGGAAAAAGAAAATGGCAGAAATTACAGCAGCTCTTGTAAAAGAACTTCGTGAAAAAACCGGCGCCGGCATGATGGAATGCAAAAAGGCGTTAACGGAATCCAACGGTGATTTGGAAGGGGCTATTGATTATTTGCGTAAAAAAGGTCTTTCCGTTGCCGCGAAAAAAGCCAGCCGTGTGGCCTCTCAAGGATTAGTCGGCGTTAAATCTACGGGCAAAAAAGGAGCTATCATTGAACTCAATTCCGAAACGGACTTTGTGGCCAAAAATGATGAATTCCAAAAAATGGCGTTGAACATGGTGGAAGCGGCTTTGGAAAACGGCGATTTGGAAGCTGTGAAAGCGGCTCAATTAAACGGTAAATCCATTGCCGAAAACCTGACGGACTTGATTGCCAAAATCGGGGAAAATATGTCTTTACGTCGGACGGCGGCTTTGTCTGTCGAAAACGGTGTGGTGGCTTCGTACATCCACAATATGGCTGCACCGAATTTAGGTAAAATCGGGGTATTGGTGGCTTTGGAATCCGCTGCTGATCCGGCTAAATTGCAAGAAGTTGCCAAACAAGTTGCGATGCACATCGCTGCTGCGGCACCGCAGGCTTTGGATATTGATAGCATGGATAAAGCGGCTGTTGAACATGAAAAATCCATTTATTCGGAACAGGCCAGACAGTCCGGCAAGCCGGAAAACATCATTGAAAAAATGATCGAAGGCCGTATCCGTAAGTTCTATGAAGAAGTCGTGTTGTTGGAACAAGCGTACATCATGGATCCGGATAAAAAAGTAAAAGATGTGATTGCCGATGCGTCTAAAGAATTGGGAACGCCTGTTGAATTAAAAGGCTATGTCCGGTTTGCTTTGGGCGAAGGCATCGAAAAGAAACAAGAAGACTTTGCGGCAGAGGTGAATGCGCAGCTTAATAAATAGTCTTCTTTTATAAGGAGAAATAAAATGACGGAAGAACCCCGCTATCGGCGTGTGTTGTTGAAAATTTCGGGAGAAGGGCTGATGGGTGAAAAAAATGCCATCGACCCGCCGGTGTTGAATCGGTTGGCTCAAGAAATTAAAAGCGTGCATGATTGCGGGGTTCAACTGTGTCTGGTCGTGGGCGGCGGCAATATTTTCCGCGGTGTGGCAGGTGCATCCAACGGCATGAACCGAGCAACGGCAGATTATATCGGAATGCTGGCGACGGTTATGAATGCAATGGCGTTGCAGGAAGCTTTGGAAAAGACGGGCGTTGATACGCGCGTTCAATCAGCGTTGCCGATTACGGCGGTGGCTGAACCGTATATTCGTCGGCGGGCTTTACATCATTTGGAAAAAAATCGAATTGTGATTTTTGCGGCCGGAACAGGAAATCCTTATTTTACGACCGATACCTGTGCGGTATTGCGGGCGACCGAAATGGAATGCGACGTGTGTCTGAAATCAACCCAGGTCGACGGCATTTATGATTCGGATCCCAGAACTAATCCGAATGCCAGGCGGTATGATGTTGTTTCATATGATGATGTTTTGAACCGAAAATTAAAAGTGATGGATGCGACGGCCGTATCGATGGCCGCAAATGCGGATTTACCGGTG
The DNA here is from genome assembly GCA_944391545.1 of uncultured Alphaproteobacteria bacterium. Classification (GTDB taxonomy): domain Bacteria; phylum Pseudomonadota; class Alphaproteobacteria; order CAAHEQ01; family UBA3637; genus CALXXA01. The sequence goes on along the minus strand of CALXTZ010000004.1, from coordinate 20,836 downwards.
ATTGTTTTTAATCAAAGCCGTCCCGGTGCTTTTAAAGATGTCATTTTCGGAAAAGGTGTGTATACAGTTATGAAAAAGTAAAAAGGCGAATTGAGAGGTATTTATGAATTTTAATGAATTAAAACAAGACATGCAGGCACGTGTCGGCAAATCGATTGAAGCTTTGAAAAAAGAATTTGCAGGCCTTCGGACCGGACGGGCTTCCACGGGGCTTTTGGACAGTGTCATGGTCAATGCATACGGTGCGATGGTTCCGCTGAATCAGGTCGGAACGGTCAGTGTGCCGGAAGCGCGGATGTTGTCTGTGTCTGTTTGGGATAAAAATCTGTTAAAACATGTCGAAAAAGGCATTATGGAAGCAAACCTGGGATTAAACCCGATGAATGACGGGGTTCAAATCCGAATTCCGTTGCCGCCTTTGTCAGAAGAACGCCGTGTGGAATTGGCTAAAGTTGCCGGTAAGTATACGGAAGAAAGCCGGGTTGCGGTGCGCAATATTCGCCGAGACATTTTGGATAAAGTCAAAAAGATGAAAAATGACGGTGAGATTTCGGAAGACGATCAAAAACGGTACGAAGACGAAATCCAAAAAATGACGGATGCCGCGATTGAAGAAATGGATTCCTTGTTAAAAGCAAAAGAAGTGGAAATCAAACAGGTCTAGGATGACATCAACACCCCAACACATCGCCATTATTATGGACGGCAACGGCCGGTGGGCGACGGCTAAAGGATTGCCGAGAACGGAGGGTCATCGTCAAGGGGCTCAAACCGTTACGCGAATTTTAGAAGCTGCGCATAAACGCGGCATCCGCTATGTGACTTTGTACGCGTTTTCAACCGAAAATTGGAAGCGGCCGGCGGATGAAGTCAATACATTAATGGATTTGTTTCGCCAGTATTTGAAGAAAGATTTATCGGAATTGGAAAAACAATCCGTTCGTATTCATTTTATCGGCGATCGGAATCGATTCCCGCAGGATATTCAGACCCAGATGAACAAGTTGGAACAATCAACGCGTTCGCATGATCAATATCATTTGATTTTGGCATTGAGTTACAGCGGTCGGGATGAGTTGACGCGCGCTGTGAAACGGTTGGCTGAACAGGTCAAGGCCGGGCAATTCAATCCGGCTGACGTGACGGCTGAAGTGATTGAAGCGGCGTTGGATACGGCCGGCATTCCGGATCCGGATTTAATGATTCGGACGAGCGGTGAACAACGCATCAGCAACTTTTTGTTATGGCAACTGGCTTATACGGAAATGTATTTTTCGCCGGTTTACTGGCCTGACTTTACGGAAGAAGAGTTGGATAAAGCCATTGAAGCTTACCGTGCGCGTGACCGCCGGTTCGGAAAAGTAAAATAAAAGGAGCTTTCGGGCTCCTTTTAAAATCTGAAGTAAATAAACGGGTTGTAAGTCGATGAAGCAATCAAAGCCGTCGACAAGATAAACAGCACAATCAGCCAGGCATTGATCAGGCTTTTTAGAATAACGTGTTTGTCCGATAGTGTTAACATCTTTGTGAAGAGAGGCATTGAACATAAAACAGCAACGCCAAAAGCAAGGAGTTCTATGTGGTCAACATAATAAATGAAATCATGGGAAAGGGTATGCTTTGAAATAAAGCCGAACATGTTTTTCAAATAATCCCAAGCATAAGTCATATTTGTTGCGCGGAACATTACCCATCCGATTAAAAAGATAAAAATGGTATAACCGTGTTGGATGAACCGGATGATCGGGCCGTCTTTTTTGTGCCAGTTTGTGATGCGTTCCATAATAATAAACAAACCGTTCCACAATCCCCAAACGACGAAATTCCAGCTGGCTCCGTGCCAGATGCCTGTTGCTAAAAAGACGATAAACAAATTCACATATGTACGGACAGGTGAAATGCGATTGCCGCCGAGCGGGATGTACAAGTATTCTTTGAACCAAGTTGACAAAGAAATATGCCACCGCCGCCAAAATTCGGTAATAGATCTGGAAATGTACGGGTAATTAAAGTTTTCTAAAAACTTGAAGCCGAAGATATACCCAAGTCCGATAGCCATGTCCGAATAGCCCGAAAAATCATAGAATAATTGCAATGCATAGGCAACCGCACCAATCCAGGCTGTCGCGCTGTCAAATTGCTCGACCGGTTGGGAAAAAATTTTATCGGCAACGGCACCCAGTGTATTCGCTAGTAATATTTTTTTAGATAATCCGATGATGAATCGTTTGACACCATAGGTAACTTTGCGAAAGTTAACTGTTCGGTTGTCAATTTGATGATTAACGTCATGGTATTTGACAATCGGTCCGGCAACGAGTTGGGGAAACAAGCTGATATAAAGGGCGAGTTTATAAATATTCCGCTGTGCTTTCACTTCACCACGATACACATCAATGACGTAACTCATGGCTTGGAATGTATAAAAAGAGATGCCGATGGGCATAATGACCTCTAACAGAGGAAGATCATAAGACAATAAGCCATTGATGTTATCGATGAGAAAGCTGCAATATTTAAAGTAAATTAAAATACCCAGATTAACCACAACGGTTAACGTTAAAAAGGTCTTTTTATGGGAAACGGATCGATCAATGTATAGAGCACCTGTATAGTTGATTAATATGTTTAACAACATAATCGCCAAATAATTCGGTCCGCCCCATGCATAGAAAAGAAGGCTGGCTATCAATAAAAGCATGTTTTGCAGACTTTTTTTTGCCAATAAATAAACGACGCAGACAATCGGCATAAACAGGAAAATGAAAGTCATTGAAGAAAACAACATGGTTTAATCTCTCATTAAATTGAGCAGTTCCGGTATATTTTCGGAATTAATGGATAAAATGAAAATATCCGGATCCATCTTTAAAATATCGTTTTTGTATTTTGAAGCGATTTTAAAACCGTCTTGATACGAAACATTTTGAACGTTGTTTAACCGGTAATAAGTGAGCTGACGAAAGCTGTAAGGTAAAAATTGCAACAAATTTTCATTCATGCTCGTTCCGGCTAAAAAAACTTTTATCGCAGAAGCGTTCGGATCCGGATTGCGGAAAGATTTAATTTTGTAATACGGAATATCTGTAACAGTCGGTGTTATTTCATGAATCGGCGTATAATATTTATATTCGGTATCCAGTAATTTTTGAGGATCATAAGGCAAATTCATCATCTGAAAGGTTTGCCCGAGTGTGAAGTGTCGTTCCCAATCGCCTCGAACGCGTTTGTCATAAAAGGTTACATAATCTGTTTCTTTGACTTCATGCACGCCGGGGAAGTCTTTTCGAATGCGTTCCATTAAGGTTTGATATCCGATGAAAGCGCCCCATTCCGTCCAATGATGTTCCGTTTTGAAATAAACATAATCTTTTCGCGCGGCCTGCCGTAGCGCTTCAATCGGGAAAATAACGGGAAAGGAAGCATTTTTTTCCAAAAAACGAATCTGGGCTTCATTTTGGATTTTCGGAATATTTTTATATCCGGGAACAAAGTCTGCATAAAGATCTGTTTTGCTCGGAACAATGAACAGATAAAAAGAAATCCCGTTTTGTGATAAGAATGCATGAAACTTTTCTATTGAAGCTAACAAAGCTGGATTGTAATTCGGGAAGACATGTTGATTGATTTGAGAATCATTAAATAACCAATTCGTTTGCGTATCAAAAACGGCCGCTTTATTGGAGATGACGCGGTTGAGTTTTTGAATAAAGGCATTTAAACGAACCAGCTGCGTTCTGCCGAAGAAATGATCATTGAACCAATTTTCGACTTGTGTTCCGTAGGCTTGATTAAATTGGTGATTGGTAAAAAGCGGAACATAGGGATGTGCTTTCCGGTTTTCGGCAGCCAGCCAATCGTCATCGTTTATGCGCATCATCGGCATAAATAAAAGAAGAAAGAAAAAGCAAAGGAAAATGATATCAATCCGACTGTTTCTTTCAATAATTTTAAAACGGGAGATATATTGAACCACCTTATAAAAAATGAAAAAAGAAATAATAACGACGCAAAACAACAAATGACCGTTGAGATGATAGAAAGTAAGGAAATCAGAAAAGCGAAAATGATGCTTTCGGGTTTGAAAAGACAGTGTAATGACATCCCCATCTCGAGCCGAAAATGAATAATTGTACGGCGCATCATGCCAATTTTTCTGTATCGATGATAAGAGGGGCTGATCGTTTATGCGCATGTCTTTGTAATCAACAATGACGGGAAAGCGTGCTTGTCCCGAAGCTTTGTAAGGCCCTCGCAACCCGATGGTTATCAACCCGTCATGAATAACTTTAAATTGAAGCGTATAGGTCCGCCAATCACGGGATATTTTCGCTTCCAGCATACTGCACTGCCCGTTTGGGTAACGGCACCACTCCGGATATTGCACGTTTAGATGGGGGGGGGGGGGTAGAATTTCTATTTTATTATCTCTGTTGCCGGCATTAAAAATATCGATCCGAGCGATTTTGTTTTGATGGGTTGATTCAAGGATGCTGGCAAACATGTTGTTGTCAGAGTAAACGGGAGCCAACAAAACCGTTAAGAGAACAGTTAATATTGCTGTTAAAAGTAATCGTTTTTTCTTGGATGTTAAAGTCATCATTGTCGCAGCCTTCGGAACAAAGGTAGAAGATTCCTTTCCTAAAATCAAGCATAAATCAACCAAACATAACCGCTTATGCCTTTATTATTCTTTTACACATTCAAAAATAATATCTTTTTATTTTAACAACGGAAATAAAAAGAATGTTTTTGACAAACGAAAAAGAGAACTTTATACTTCATGAAAATATTCATGTTTAAAGGAAGCCAAGATGAAAAGTAATTTATATTTAAGAGTTGTTTCTGCCGTTATATTAGCGCCGGTCGTTTTGGCGGCGATTTTGTACGGAGACGGTGATTTAGGACCGACATATAATATTTTAATCGCGCTGATGGGAGCCGTGATGGCTTGGGAATGGGAAAAAATGATCACGGGACAAACGTCTCCGATTGCGATTATTTTGGCGGCAACGGCGGTTATGGTTGCTTTTATGGGGGCTGATTATCCGGCAACGTCTCTGGTAATGATTTTGCTTTCGGCGTTGTTGGTTTATTTCAAATCCGGCAAGAAAATTTTACTGTCTTTCGGCACTTTTTATATTTGCATTCCGCTGATGAGCATGATTTACATCGGTTACATTAATTTTGATTACAGTTCCGATATTATTTTATGGTTGTTGTTTGTGGTTTGGGCAACGGACATCGGCGGATACGTTTTCGGCAAAAGCATCGGTGGCCCGAAGCTGGCACCGAAAATCAGTCCGAAAAAAACTTGGGCCGGTTTAATCGGAGGCGTTGTATCGGCCTGTTTTGTCACGTATGAATTCGTGTCGTTTATGAATCTGCATTACCAAAGCAATATGTCGATGTCCTTTTTTGTGGGATCAAGCGCGTTGTTGGCGGTTATCTCACAGGCCGGGGATATTTTTGAATCCAGCATTAAACGCTATTTAAATGTGAAAGATTCAAGCAATTTGATTCCGGGACACGGCGGTATTTTCGATCGGGTTGACGGTTTGTTGTTTGCCGCGCCGGTTGTTGCTTTATTTTTGTTGTTGAATAACTTGGGGATTTTAGCCTTATGATGGATATGGTTGTTTTTGGCGGTTATCTGCTGTCTTTTTTGCTGGTTTTATCCATTGTCGTGATTGTACATGAGTGGGGACATTTTTTTGCCGCACGGCGGTGCGGTGTCCAAGTCGTGGCTTTTTCGATTGGGTTCGGTAAAAAGCTGTGGAGCCGGATGGATAAAAAAGGAACCGAATGGCGGATTTGTGCGATTCCGCTCGGCGGATACGTTCAAATGCTGGGAGATGAAGATGCGGCCAGCATGAAAAAGTCGGATGCCGGCCTGACGGATGAAGAGAAAAAGCACACGTTTATGGCACAGGCTTTGTGGAAAAGAGCTTTGATTATTTTCGCCGGCCCGTTCATGAATTATTTTTTCGCGATTGCGGCTTTGGCCGTGATTTTGGCAACAGTCGGTTATGTACGGATTCCGCCGGTCGTCGGAGAAGTTCTGTCGGGGTCTGTTGCCGAAAAGGCCGGGATTCAAAAAGGCGATGTCATTGTGGCCGTTGATCAAAAACCGGTTGCGGATTTTACGGATTTAAAACGAGCCGTTGTTATTTCCAAATTCGGTAAAGAAATGGTTTTGACGATTCATCGCGGGCCCGAAACGTTGGATTTAAAGGTGTTGCCGGAAATTAAGGAAGACGGAGAATTGCCGCAAATCGGCGTGGTGGCACCGGCGGATGTCGAGCCGACTTTTGAAAAATATGCGTTGCCGACGGCATTCGTAAAAGCAACGGGAATGGCTTATGATATCACGGTTGATACGCTTGTTTATTTGGGGCAGGTCTTGTCCGGCAAACGGTCGGCGGACGATATGCGCGGTCCCGTCGGCATTGCGGAAGCTTCCGGCGATGCGGCCAAAGCGGGTTTTTTGGCTTTTGTTTTGTTTGTTATTCAAGTGTCCATCGGCATCGGTTTTGTTAATTTGTTGCCGGTTCCGTTATTGGACGGCGGTCATCTGGCGCTTTATGCGGTGGAAGCGGTTATTCGTCGGCCGGTCAGCGAACGTATTCAAATGGCTTTGTTGCGTGTCGGAATGGCTGTTTTGATTTTTATTTTCGCCTTTACGTTGTTTAAAGACGTGCCGCGGGTCATCGGAAGGATTTTCGGTCTATGATGAAAAGAATCGGCTTTCTGCTTTTTGCCTTTTTAGGGATGGCTTCTGCCGCGTGGGCGGATGTCACGATTAAAACAATTGATGTCAAAGGCGTTCAGCGGATGGAGCCGGCGACGGTTTTGTCTTATCTGCCGTTTGAAAAGGGGGATGAAGTCTCTCAAAGCGAATTAGATCAGGCGTTAAAGGAGTTGTATAAAACGGGCTTTTTCTCGGATGTCAAATTGGACGTGAACGGATCAACGTTGACCATTGAAGTGGATGAACGGCCGATTGTGGCGCATATTGCTTTTGAAGGGAACGATAAGATTGAAGAAAATGTCCTGATGAATGAAATTCATATGAAAGAGCGGGATGTTTATACGCCGACGAAATTACGCGAAGACGTGAAGCGGTTAAAAACGATTTATCAACGGATGGGGTTGTATTCGGCACAAATCACGACGGATGTCGAAACAATGAGCCGCAACCGTGTTGATATTGTTTATAAAATCAATGAAGGGCCCAAAAATTATATTGAAAAAATTCGATTTGTCGGGAATAAGCATTTTTCTTCGTCTGATTTAAAAGAAGAACTCATCAGCAAAGAAAAGAAATGGTATCGCTTTTTCTCAAGCACCGACACCTATGATCCGGATCGGCTGGAGTATGATAAAGAAATGCTGCGTCGGTTTTACTACAGCAAAGGGTACATGGATTTTGAAATCAAAGACGTGACGGTTCAAACGGATGAAAAAACAAAAAATTTCATTGTGACGTTTGACTTGGATGAAGGGAAGCGCTATCGATTCGGAACGGCGAATATTCAAGTAACGTTGCCGGAAGTCAACGCACAAAAACTGGAAAAGCAGATTACATTCAAAAAAGGGCAGATTTACAACGCCGAATACATTGAAGAAACGATTCAAAACATAACGGATGAGCTGGGGCGTGAAGGGTATGCTTTTGTTGAAATCACGCCGGTTTTTAAAAAAGATCCGAAAACACAGGTGGCCGATGTGACCTTTAAAGTAAAAGAAGGCGCGCGAGTCTTTGTGAACCGCATTGACATTACGGGTAACAGTCGAACGCTGGACAAAGTGATTCGCCGTGAGTTTCGGTTAAATGAAGGAGATCCGTTTAATACGGATAGAATTCGGCGGTCTCGGCAACGGATTGAAAATTTAGGTTACTTTGATAAAGTGAATTTAAAAACGGTACCGGTGGCGAATGCACCCGATAAAACGGACATCGCTGTTGATGTGTCCGAAAAGTCAACCGGCGCGTTCAATGTGGGGATCGGCTGGTCAACGTATGACGGGTTGTTGTTTGAAGTCGGTGTTCAGGAAAGGAATTTCTTGGGAACGGGTAAAATCGTGGGGGTAACGGCTTCGACATCCGGCCGTGAGACTCAGGTCGATTTAAGCTACACGGATCCGTATTTTATGGATAAACCGATTTCGGCCGGATTTGACTTGTTCCATATCGATCGGGATTACACGGACGACAGCTCTTATAAAGCCAAAACAACCGGGGGTGCTTTGCGTTCGGGCTGGGATTATTCGGAACGGGTTCGCCAAACAGTGAAGTATACGTTGCAACAAGATAATGTGACGGATATTGATAATGACGCCTCTATTTACATTAAAGAACAAGAAGGCAAAAATGTTGTTTCGATGATCGGTCAGGTTTTATCCTATGACACGCGGGACAATATTTTTAATCCGACGGAAGGTTTTTACACGTCTTTAGGCTTGGATTTGGCCGGTATTGGCGGCGATACGCGATTTGTTCGGGTTAACGCAAATGCGGCAAAATATTATGAAGTGATGGATCAATGGGTGTTGTCCGTTTCGGCCAGCGCCGGTTATATTTACGGGCTAAACCAAGAAGTGCGGATTAACAACCGGTATTATTTGGGCGGATCGACGTTGCGCGGCTTTGATGTGGCCGGTGTCGGTGCGCGGGATAAAGCAACCGGAGATGCTTTGGGTGGCGATTGGCGTGTGACGGCGTCGACACAGTTGATGTTCCCGCTCGGATTGCCGTCTGAATTCGGCATTAAAGGGAAAGTCTTCATGGATGCCGGTATGTTGGGCAAACCCGATGGTCATTATGCTAAAGATACGATTGACTACAACAATACGCCGCGTGTTTCGGTCGGTACGGGTGTTTTGTGGCAATCTCCGATGGGGCCGATTAATATTGATTTAGGCTTCCCGATTGTCAAAGAAGATTATGATGAAACGGAAGTCTTCCGCTTGAACTTCGGAACGGGTTTCTGATAAGAGGCTTCGTTTTCAAGTGTTTTGAAAAAAAGAATGCGTTGTTTAAATAAAAAGATAGACATTTCGGTTCATTTTGTGATTGAATGAAGTCGAACAAAAGTGTATGCGGCAAAAGTCCGTCTCATTCATAAAGAAAAGGAAAATATTATGGCAGATTCACGTTTTTTCAAAAAAGCAGGTCCGTTTACGTTAAAGCAGCTGGCAGATATGGCCGAATGCCGATTGGCGGACGGGGTCGATCCGGATCGGGTTATTGAGGATGTTGCGGGCTTGGATGAAGCAACGGATAAAGACATCTCATGGGCTTTTATTGCATCGGTTCGTGACAGTTTAATGAAATCAAAAGCAGCGGCTTGCATCACCAGTGAAAAGTTTATACAATACGTGCCGCAGGGCATGGCAGTTCTGATTTCCCAAGATCCGCATCGGTCTTACGGGCTTGTTGCACAGGCGTTTTATCCCCAAGATGTGAAACCTGAAATTTCACCGAAAGCATTTGTTGATGAAACGGCTGAAATCGGTTCGGGAAGCCGGGTGGAAGCCGGTGCTTTCATCGGCGCGCACGTTAAGTTGGGACAAAATTGTTATGTCCAGGCAAATGCCGTTATTCACGATGGTGTTGAAATGGGTGATGGATGTATTGTCGGATCGAATGCGACGGTCAGCCATTGTTTGGCCGGGCATAAAGTTTATATTTACCCGGGCGCACAAATCGGGCAGGACGGTTTTGGGTTTGCAATGGGCATGAAAGGGCCGACAAAAGTGCCGCAATTGGGTCGTGTCGTGATCGGAAATGACGTAGAAATCGGTTCTAATACGACGGTTGATCGCGGTGCGATGGGCGATACGGTTATCGGTGACGGATGCCGGATTGATAATTTGGTTCAAATCGCGCATAACGTCAAATTGGGTCGGTGCTGTGTGTTGGTGTCTCAAACGGGTGTGGCCGGCAGCTGTGAATTCGGGGACTTTGTCGTAACGGCAGGGCAGTCCGGGTTTGCAGGGCATTTAAAAATCGGTTCCGGCGCGAAAGTTGGGGCTCAATCCGGTATTATGAAGGACATTCCGGCCGGACAGATTGTCGCCGGCAGCCCGGCAATAGCACACACGGATTGGATGCGGTTAAATGTTTTGTTGCAAAAGATGGTAAAAGAAAGTAAAGTCAAAAAGGAAAGTTAAAAATGTCTGAAACACAAGAAGTGCAAAAAGAAACAATTCAAGAAATCGGTATTTTGGAAATCATGGAAATGATTCCGCACCGTTATCCGTTTTTGTTGGTTGACAAAGTTTTGGATGTTGTTCCGGGAGAATCCGGTGTCGGAATTAAAAACATTACGATGAATGAACCTTTTTTCCAAGGGCATTTTCCGAATAATCCGGTGATGCCGGGCGTTTTGCAGATTGAAGCGATGGCGCAAACTTCCGGGGTCATTGTTTTGGCGGCGATTCCGAAAGAAGAACGGGCGCAATGCGGCGTTTTGTTTATGACAATTGACGGTGTTAAGTTCAGAAAACCGGTTGTTCCGGGCGATCGGTTGGAATTTCATGTTCAAAAAGAACGGGCTGTTCGTAATGTGTATAAATTTTCCGGAAAAGGGTACGTTGACGGTCAATTAGTTTCTGAAGCGACTTTCAGCGCCATGATCATGCAAAAATAAGAAAAGGAGAGTTCCATGACAAATATTCATCCGACAGCAATCGTTGACGCCAAAGCGTGCATAGCGGACGATGTGACAATCGGTCCGTTTTGTACGGTCGGCCCCAATGTTCACGTGGGCAACGGGTGTAAGTTGATTTCCCATGTGGTGCTGGACGGGTGTACCGAAATCGGGGAACGCAATACGTTTTATCCGTTTACGGCGATCGGAACGTTGGCGCAGCATAAACGCAGCAATGCGCCGGATGCCAAGTTGATTATCGGCAATGACAATACCTTTCGTGAACATGTGACGGCACATGTGGGATCGGATGTTGACCATAAAATCACGGTGATCGGGGACAGAAATTTGTTCTTGGTTGCCAGCCATATTGCGCACGATTGCATTTTGGGAAACGATATTGTGATGAGTAACAATGCGACCTTGGCCGGTCATGTCAAAGTGGAAGATCGGGCGATTATCGGCGGGTTGTCGGCGGTGTTGCAATTTACGCATATCGGTAAAGGCGCGATGATCGGCGGCATGTGCGGAATTGCGCAGGATGTTATTCCGTACGGGATTGTCATGGGCGGGCCTCGTTCCGGGTTAAGCGGATTGAATTTGGTCGGTTTGCGACGGGCAAGTGTTCCGACTCCTTTGATTATGGGATTGCAAAAAGCCTATCAAGACCTCTTTTTTAACAGTGAAGGGAATTTCGGCGAGCGCGTGGAACGCATTGCGCAAGCTCAAGAATATAAAGATAATCCTTTGGTTCAGGATGTCATTCAGTTTGTTCGAAATCCGTCCAAAAATAATATCTTGCAACCGCAAATCGGGTGAAAATGAGAAAACTGGGGATCGTCGCCGGCGCAGGAGAGCTGCCGAAATTAGTGATCGAAGCTTGTCAACAGCAGGGACGGCCTTATTATGTGATGGCTTTAAAGGGGCATGCCGATCCGAAACTCATGCCGCCGGAGGCAACGTGGGTTCGTTTGGGAGCCGTCGGAAAGTCTTTTGATTTAGCGCATGAAAACGGCGTCGAAGACGTGCTGATGATCGGAGCGGTTCGGCGCCCGACACTGTCCGAGCTACGGCCGGATTGGAAAGGCCTTAAATTCTTTGCCAAAGCCGGTGTCAAATCGTTGGGTGACGACGGGTTGTTAAAGGCCATCATTCATGAAATTGAAAAAGACGGATTTCATGTCATCGGGGCTGATGAGATTTTAACGGATTGTTTGTCGTCTGTCGGCGTTTACGGTCGGATTAAACCGACAAAACAGCACAAAGAAGATATTATCAAGGGCTATCACGTGGCCAAAATTTTGGGACAGGCGGATGTCGGTCAATCCGTAATAGTCGCGGACGGGTTAGTATTGGGCGTGGAAGCGATTGAAGGAACGGACGCATTGATTAACCGGTGTCGAGATTTGCATCGAAGTGCCGTCAAAGGCGTGTTGGTCAAAGTGAAAAAGCCGCACCAGGAACGGCGGGCAGATTTGCCGACCATCGGGGTTCAAACGCTTGAAAATGCGGCTGCAGCCGGTTTGGCCGGCGTGGCTGTGGAAAAGGACAGCGCTTTTATTGTCAATAAAGCGGCCGTGATTGACAAAGCCAACGCATTAGGATTGTTTTTAGTCGGGATTGACGAAACATGTCGGAACCTTTGAAAATTTATTTGATAGCCGGCGAACCGTCCGGGGATTTATTGGCTTCTCGCCTGATGCGGGCGCTAAAAAAACAAACAAACGGCGCCGTTGCTTTTTACGGTGTCGGCGGAGAAACCATGCGTGCGGAGGGATTAACCAGTTTATTTCCTATTTCGGATTTGGCTGTTATGGGTTTTTTGGAAGTTTTACCGAGTATTCCTAAAATCTTGCGACGCATTCGTCAAACATTGGATGATATTGAAAAAGTCAAACCGGATATCGTGGTAACGGTCGACAGTTGGTCTTTTTCGATTAAAATTCATCAGGGATTGAAAAAACGGCATGCCGCGATGCCGCACATTCATTATGTAGCGCCGCAGGTGTGGGCTTGGAAAGCCAAACGCGCGCAGCAAATTAAAAAATGGGTTGATCATCTGTTGATGTTGTTGCCGTTTGAAAAGAAATATTTTGATCCGTACGGAATGCCGTCGACTTATGTCGGTCATCCGGTGATTGAAGGCGGTGCGGACAAAGGAAACGGGACGTTGTTTCGGGAAAAGCACGGGATTGCGGCGGATGCTTTTGTCATGACGGTTTTGCCGGGCAGCCGGAAAAATGAAGTCCAATATTTGTTGCCGGTTTTTGAACAGGTAACGGCGTTGATGAAACGGTCTCATCCGAATTTAAGGGTTGTGATCCCGACGGTGGAAACAGTTTCCGATTTTGTGCGGGAAATGACAGCCTCTTGGCCGGTTCCGGTCACGATTGTGATGGGAGAACGGGAAAGATACGATGCGTTTGCCGCCAGTTCCGTTGCTTTAGCGGCTTCGGGAACCGTCAGTCTGGAATTATCTATGGCCGGCGTGCCGCATGTCATTGCGTACCATGTCAACCGATTGTCGGCGTGGTTAGCGCGGCGCTTATTGAAAATCAAGTATGTGAATCTGATTAATATTTTGGCGGATGAAGAAATTATTCCGGAATTGTTACAAGAAAGTTGCAATCCGAATCAAATTGTGTGTAAATTAGAAGAATTGATAAATGTCTCGGGGGTTTCGGAAATGAAAAAAGCCCGCCGCATTTTATCAAAGCTGGGGCAAAATGATGCTTTGCTTCCCAGCGAAAAGGCCGGTTTGTGTATACGCGATTTGATTAAAACAAGATGACGAAAGAACGAGTAACTTTATATCATTATCCGCTTTGCCCTTTTTCCAGAAAGGTGCGGTTGTGCTTGTTTGAAAAAGGCGTTGAACATGCGCTTCAATTTGAAAAACCGTGGGAACGGCGCATTGATTTTTTGAAATTAAATCCGGCGGGAGAAGTCCCTGTTTTAATCGATGTGGACGGAACGGTTTTAAGCGCGCATCAAGCGATTTGCGAGTATTTGAATGAAACGCGGCTCGGGATGGATTTGTTGGGCGATAATCCGGTTTTTCGCGCGGAAGTGCGCCGATTAATGGCGTGGTTTGATACGCTGTTTTATAAAGAAGTGTATGAAACGTTGGTCGATGAAAAGCTTTTGAAACAGGTACAAGGCAAAAAGGAACCGGATTCTGTCGTTATTCGGGCAGGTCGGTATAATTTGAAAAGACACTTGAAATATGTGGAATGGTTAGCGGAGAGGCGTAATTATTTGGCTGGCGCACATATTTCGATGGCTGATTTTGATGTGGCGGCTCATCTGTCGGTTTTGGATTATTTGGGTGAGATCGATTGGAACGCTTATCCAGAAACAAAAGCATGGTATGCCAGAATAAAATCGCGTCCGTCATTTCAATCCTTGCTAATGGATCGATTACCTGGTATGATACCACCAGACAGTTATTCGGATTTAGACTTTTAAAGGGGCAAACAATGAAAAAGACAGTCAGACTTTTCTTGGTTTTCGGGCTCTTAACAGGGCTGACAGCCTGTGGCGGCGGGCAAACGACTTTTTATTGGTACAAAGAAGGTGTCGGGCCGCAATGGTTCGCTAAAGATCATAACGAGTGTTTGGCTGAAGCGGATTATTTCCCGTGGACGGCGCCGGCTTGGCCGCCGGGAACGGAACCGCTGCCCGAATTGCGGTTTGACAATGATGCCAATAACGGTATTTGGGCTAATTTCATTCCTTATCCGGGAGCGCAACCGGTTCATGTCAATTCGTTGGCGGATGATTGGTCGATGTCTCCGTCGTCGTATCGGCGTTGTATGGAAGATAAAGGATATGTTCAACGGGCGCCGTCTCGTAAAGACCGCCAAGTTTTACCGGAATAAATGAATGACTGATAAACCGATGATTATGCAGATTTTGCCGGCTTTGCAAAGCGGCGGGATCGAGCGGGGAACCATTGAAATTGCTCGGGCGTTAAAAGATGCAAATTGGCCGAATATTGTTGTTTCTAATGGTGGTCCGATGGCTTATGAGTTGAAACGGATGGGAGTTGAACACATTCAATTGCCGGTTCATTCCAAAAATCCATTGATGATTTTGAAAAATGCGCGAAAATTGCGGGAGATTATCCGCGATAAGCAGGTTAAAATCGTACATGCACGGTCTCGGGCGCCGGCATGGGCGGCTAAAATAGCCTTGAAAAAATGTCCGGGCGTTCGGTTCTTAACGACATTTCACGGTGTTTACAATACCAAACCGGAATGGTTGAAAAAGCCGTATAACAAAGTGATGGCCAGCGGTGATTTGGTGATTTCCATTTCTAACTTTGTAACGCGCCATATTTTGGATAATTATCATATTGCTTCGTCTCGAATTCGGCTCATTTACCGAGGAGCAGACGTGGAAAAATTCGATCCGCTAAAAGTGAAGCCCGAACGCGTGATTGAACTGGCCGAAAAATGGCAGGTGCCGGTGGATAAGCCTGTTTTAATGTTGCCGGGGCGGTTGACACGGTGGAAAGGTCATTTGGTGGTGTTGGAAGCTCTTTCTAAAATGAAAAACAAAGCAGTTACCTGTTTGTTTGTCGGTTCTGATCAAGGCCGAGATGATTATCACCGGGAATTAAAGGCTAAAATTGAAAAATTAGGATTGGAAACGAACGTTCTCATCCGGGATCATTGTTCGGACATGCCGGTGGCCTATATGTTATCGGATATTGTGATTTCAGCGTCGACGGATCCGGAAGCTTTCGGGCGGGTCATTCCCGAAGCACAAGCGATGGGGCGGTTGGTTGTCGGGACGGATCACGGCGGCGCGACCGAGACCATTCAAGACGGTTTGACCGGTTTTTTGGTCAAGCCGGGCGATTCGGATGCTTTGGCCAAAACGTTGGATATGATGTTGGACATGCCGATGGGCGATCGTAAGAAAATGTCCGTCGCCGCGATGGAATCAGTTCGCACTTATTTTTCAATTTCCAAAATGTGTGAAAAAACATTGGCCGTTTACGAAGAATTAACAGCACAAAAATGACAGAATCTGTTTTAAATTATCAAAGTGTTTTTATTGTTCCTCAATCCGCTTTGGAATATTTTGACAGAGCATTGGATCCGTATGCATCGGCCATGCTGATGTCTTTATTGGAAAAAGGGCCGGATAAGGGCAAATGGAAAATTGAAGTGATTTTTGAAGGCGAGCCGGATCGCAATGCCTTGCAGGTAACGTTGGCCATAGCGGCGTTAAGCGCGGGTATTCCCGAACCGAAATTGGATTTAATGCCGGTTCCGAAGAAAAATTGGCTGCGGGAATGTTTGGTTAGTTTTCCGCCGATTTCAATCGGTCGGTATTATATTTACGGGTCACACATTAAAGAAGCGCCGCCGACGGATAAAATTGCTTTGAAAATTGATGCGGCGACGGCTTTCGGGTCCGGCGAGCATGCGACGACGCAAGGTTGTTTAAACGTGTTTGATAAATTGCTGACCGATTATCGGCCGCACACGATTTTAGACATGGGATGCGGATCTGGGATTTTATCGATGGCGGCTGTCAAGGCTTTGAACGGAGACGTTCAGGTTGATGCGGTTGATATTGATCCGGAATCAGTGCGTGTAACGACGAAGAACATTCGGGAAAATCGGGTGTCTGACCGGATTCAAACATGGCAAAGCGACGGATATGAAAAAGTCACCCGAACATATGATTTGATTTTTGCCAATATTTTGGCGCGGCCGTTGATGGAAATGGCGCCGGATTTGTTTTTACACTTAAACCCGGGCGGATACGCGATTTTGTCAGGCTTTTTGAACCGTCAGCAGCGGTGGGTGATGGATGCGCATAAAAAAGCCGGGTTAACCTATGTAGCCCAAGAAAGAATCAAAGAATGGGGGACGTTGCTTGTTAAAAGAAATTAGAGCTTATTTGCGTAAAATCGGGGCGAACGCGCTTATCATCGCGCATGATGACGAATATCAAAATGAAATGTTGTCTGCGGACAAAGAGCGCCTGGCTTACGTGACTGGGTTTACGGGGTCTGCCGGTATTGCCATCATTACATCCAGACAGGCTGTTTTATTTGTAGACGGCCGATATGTGATTCAGGCCAAAAAACAAACGTCATTCAAAGTCCTTCATGTGCCGCACCAAACGACGGTTGCACAATGGTTGGCCAAGCATGTTCGGGCAAACAGTGTCATTGCTTATGATCCGTGGTCGCATACGGTTGCGCAGATGGATCGGTGGGCAGAGGTGTGCTCCAAAAGAGGGGCCAGACTATATCCGTGTCCGCAAAATCCGGTGGATCGGTTTTGGGTTGATAAACCGCGGGCGCCGTTGGTTCATGTCTTTCCTTATGAAAAAGAATATGCCGGTAAGACAACGCGGCAGAAAGCAAGTTCGGTGCGTCGGATTTTGCGTGAAAAAGAAGTGGACGGATTTATCGTGGCTAATCCGGCAACGGTGTCATGGCTGTTGAACAAACGCAGCGATGCCGTTCCTTATACGCCGATTTATTTGGGGCGGTGCTTTGTTTCCGCGACCGGACGGGTGCAGGAATTAACACCTGAATTGACGGAGACGTTCAAAGGCAAAGTCATCGGGATTGACGGTTTTGAAACGCCCGTGAAAATCAAACAGGATTTAATTGAAGCCGGTGCTTCCGTGCGGTTGATGGCTAATCCGTTTGCATTGATGCAGGGAACGAAAAATAAAACGGAAATAGAGGGAATGCGGCTGGCCGGTCTCAAAGAAAGTGCGGCTTTGTGCCAGTTTTTCTGCGCATTGGAAGAACATCCGCAGGAAGGAGATGAGCTGTCGATTTTAAAAACATTGGAACACTTTCGATCCGAAAACGAAGATTACCGAGGAAACAGTTTTGCCCCGATTTCGGCTGTGGGCGCGCATGCTGCTTTGCCGCATTATGAACCGCAACCCGGTCATGCAGGTCAATTAAAAGGAGCGTCGGTTTATTTGTTGGATACGGGAAGCCAATTTTTATGCGGGACGACGGATGTGACACGAACGGTCGCCTTCGGAAAGCCCAACGCGTTGCTGATCAAGCGCTACACGCAAGTATTAAAAGGTCATATTGCGCTTGCAAAAGTCGTGTTTCCCAAAGGAACCGGCGGGGCGCAGCTGGATATTCTGGCACGCCAATTTTTGTGGCAGGACGGCGTCGATTACGATCACGGAACCGGCCACGGTGTCGGGACTTATTTGAATGTGCATGAAACACCGCCGTCGCTTTCCAAGTATGCAACAGAGCCGCTTTTGGAAAACATGGTTGTGACGAACGAACCCGGATTTTACCTGAAAAACAAATTCGGTATTCGCATTGAAAACATGATGACGGTTCAAAAATATAAAAAAGATCGGTTTTGTTTTGAAATGTTGACATTCATTCCGTTTTGTGATGAACTGATTGACAAAGAGGCGTTGACAGAGGATGAGCGGGTTTGGCTGCAGGGATATTACCGTCAGATGATGGAAAAGGTTTATCCCCGCGTCAATGCTAAAACGCAAAAATGGTTGGAACAAAAGAGTTTGAAATGGATACATCCGCATCAATAAAATTCGATTTGCTGATGAACTATGCCAACGAGTTTTTAATCGTTTTTTCCGAATTGCCCGGGCAGGCTGATCATCCGCGTTTTGTGTATGACGTCAAGGCGCAAAAAGCGCTTTTATTGAAAGACGGGCGAATGCCGTCGGCTGCTTTTTTCCCATTGCCGGAAGAAGCGACGGAAAGCTTGTCTAACGCATCTCGCATTTTGTGTGTGGAAACAAAGGAAAATGCGATTCATGCGGAATACTATGCAACGGTAGAAACAAAATGAAAAAGAAACGGTTTCAACAGAAAAAAGTCATCGTTTGTTGCGGTGAAAAAATGACTTCTTTAACAATCCGGCCATGGATGCAGGTCGGCTTTGTTTTGGTGTGTCTGGCAGCGGCATATTGGGTGCTGCAAACATCCGTTTTGTATTTTTTCAGCAATGATTTAATCCGCACCAGAGAAATCGCGCTGGCCGAGAAACAAAGTGAAAACAATCGGTTGAAAAAGGAGTTGGCTTATTATCAGAACCGTGTCGAGCAATCCGAAAAATTGGCTTTGGACATTCAACAGGCGCATAAAGATATTTTGGATAAGGTGGATCTTTTGGTTTCCGAAGAGATTAAAAATGCCGAGGGTGGTTTTGAAAAAGTGGAAAAACTGTTGAAAGAAAACGGCGCACCGATTTCCACGCTTTTGCAAAAGGTTAAAAAAGAAGAAAATGTCGGCGGACCTTACATTCCGGATATGTCTTCGGCGTTGTTGACGTTTCCGTATGCGCAAAAGCTGACAACGGTTTATGACAAAGTCGATTATTTGGAAAGCTTGGTAACGCTGTCGGATCAAATGCCGCTCGGGTATCCGATCAGCGAAACACGGATTTCGGCGGCTTTCGGCAGTCGGAAAGATCCGTTTACCGGCAAACGGGCAAGACATGAAGGCATTGATATTGCGGCGGCTTTGAAAACGCCGGTTCATGCAACGGCGCCGGGTGTGGTGAAGCGGGCTTTTACGAACGGTGCTTACGGTAAATTTATTGAGATTGAACATGAAGCCGGGTTTATGACGCGCTATGCGCATTTATCCGAAATTTTGGTTAAAAAGGGGGATGTGATTCAAACGGGGGACAAAATCGGATTGACGGGGAATACGGGGCGCAGTACGGGGCCTCATTTGCACTATGAAATTTTGATTGGGAAAAATCCGGTCAATCCGTACCGTTTTTTAAGAACACAAAGGGGGAAATCAAATGTTTAAAAAGTTAAAAGAAGCAAAAATTCAGGCAACTCGGCGTGAGGCATTGTCTATTATCACGGACGGCACCGTTATCAAAGGAGATCTCGTTATGGAAGGGGAACTGCATTTTGACGGCGCGATTGAAGGCAATGTAACGGCCAGACGCGTGACATTAGGCGAACACGGCAAAGTGGCCGGTACCATTACGGCAGACTATGTTGAAATATACGGTTCTGTTTTGGGTGAAATTATGGCTCGGACGGTTAAACTCGGAACCAGTGCCAGAGTTAGCGGAAACATTACCCAGGAAACAATTACCGTTGAATCCGGTGCCGTTTTGGACGGGCGTTGTCGCCGTGTGGACGATCCGATTGAAGGAGAACCGCCGACCGAAGATTTGCTGATTACGGATAAAAGTCAGGAAAAATAAATGTTTATTACGACCGGTAGCGTTTCTAAAAACAGAAAAGCACGTTTCAATTACACGATTATTGAAACGGTCGAAGCCGGTTTGGTTTTAACAGGCAGCGAAGTGAAATCATTGCGGCTTGGTCATGCTAATATTTCCGAAAGCTACGCGGCAGAGGAAAAGGGAGCGCTTTATTTGATGAACGCGCATATCACGACGTATAAGGAAAGCTCGCATTTTAAGCATGAGGAAAACGGCCCGCGCAAATTGCTGTTGCATAAAAAGGAAATGAATAAACTGTTGGGGTATGTGGCGCGCAAAGGCTATACACTTATTCCGCTGGATTTGTATTTCAACGAACGCGGGATTGCCAAAGTATGTTTAGGTGTTGCGATCGGGAAAACCCATGCCGATAAGCGCGAAACGCAAAAGAAGCGCGAATGGGATCGTGAAAAACAGCGCATCATGACTTATAAAAATAAGTAATGGATGAGAACGCCTCGCAAGGGGCGTTTTTTTATGAAGAGGCAATAGAACCTCTTTTTTTATGCAGAAAGTTCTTGAGGGGGGGGGTAGTGTATGATGTTTCCAAGTCTGGTTTTAAAAGAAGAGGAAACGATGTCGGTATTCGGAAGCATTTTCGGGAAAAACAGGTTGGAAAAAGGGTCGCAGGGTGTAGCTTTCACGGCCGGGGCGCACCCCTGCGTCCTTTCGTCTCGCCGATGGGCAATGCCATCCGGAATGTCTCCCCAATCCGGCAGAAGTATGATTGAAATGCTCGCCGTTTTAGCGATTATCGGCATTTTAACTGTGGGTGGCATTGCCGCTTATTCTTTCGCTGTTTCTAAACACCGTGCCAATCAAATCTACAACCAAGTCGATTTACGCGCTGTTGCTTCTTTCGGAAATCCTTTCGTCAGACAAACACAAGTCGGACAAACTTATCCTTTGCCCGGGTTTGATGAAGTCGTCGAAAACATCACTTACCAA
>CALXTZ010000003.1 GCA_944391545.1 uncultured Alphaproteobacteria bacterium | reverse complement strand
ACTGGAAATAATCGGATAATAAAAAATTTCATGTTTGGACGCAATTTCCGCCAACCGATACGGCATCCCGGCACCGCATGTAATGCCGTGAATGAAGTTTTTCACTTCACCCAGCACATCGTCCACCACCGGAATAGCTTCGTGAATGCGGGTTTGATATTTAAACCGCAAAGCCCCGAGAGTCCCTTGCACCCGTTCGCTCAACCGATCGATTTTCGGTTGCAACCGATCCGGAATTCGATTTTTAAAATTCTTGACCATCTTTTCACAAGAATTCATCACGCCTTCCAAAATCGGAATGCTGCCGCCCATTTCCCACAGAACGTTCATGTGAATTCGCCCGTTACCGCCGGCCAATTCATGCGCCAGGCGTGCTTGGGCAATCCCCCCCTTAATGGACATGTCAATCAGTTCCTGATGCCGTTCCTGACGTGTTTTTTTGGTGTATTTTTTCGGAATATACTTTCCTTCATCATCCAGCATATCCGCAAATACACCGGAAATTGTTCCGACAGCCCCGGCAGCCGCCCAAGCACCGCTGGATCGACCGTCCGAAACGGCAACACCTTTGCCGCCCTCAATCAAAGGAAGAACTTCTTTACCGGAAATCAAAACGGGGTTTAATTTTTTCATCTTTTGCTCTCTTTCAGTTGGTAATAAACAATAACTGCTTTTTCCAAATAAAGCAAGCCTTTTCACCAAATCCCCGTCAAGAACATACCGGTTTATTTTTCAGATTTAACAAATTGAAGCAAACCGCGAATAGCCGCTTCGTCTCTGTCTTGCAGTTCCAACAGCAATTCCGTCATATCGCTTGAAAATTCTTCGTATGCAATTTCCGGACGATCCGTCAACAATTGATAGACTTCAACTTCCAAAACAACCGCAATCTCCAACAGCGTCGTTAACTTTGTCAGCTTCTTACCGCTTTCCAAATGACAGATTGATTCAACACTCATGCCGATTTTCTCGGCCAGTGCTGCTTGAGTTAATCCGTGGCGTTTTCTTAACGCCCGAATTCGTGTCGAAATAATAAATGCTAATTCATCTTTTGTCATATCAGAATTATCGCCTATTTTTAAAGAATTTAGAATGAACTAAAAGTGTAATTTTTTAATTTTGTTTGCCTAGTTTATTGAAATAAAATTTCAATTTCAAAAAAATTTTGAAAAATATTCGCAAAGAATTACGAATCCTTGCGTTTTTTTTAAAACGACTCCGGGAAAATATGAAAAATGACTTCAAACGCCTTTTTAACGAATAAGTGTAAAGGCAAAAAAAATTTCTCTTTTTGAGACTCGTTTCGCAAAAAAATCGCCCAAACGAGCCGCTTCGAGCGGCTTTACCCGACGCCGAAAGCCTCTCGCCTCCAACAAATTCTTTGAACAAAAAAGTCCCGAAAAGGAACCACACTCCCCAATAAAAAAAGCCTCCCGAAGGAGGCTTTTCATTTAAAAAGACCGCTTTTATTCGGCTTTTTCTTCCACCGGTTGTTCGGCCGCATTTTCAGCTTCCAAATCCGCACCGGTCTCCTGGTCAACACGTTTCATGGACAACTTGATTTTACCACGATTATCCATACCCATGCATTTCACCTTGACAACATCGCCTTCTTTAACGACATCCGTGACTTTTTCAACCCGTTTCGGTGCCAGTTCGGAAATATGAACCAACCCGTCACGTGATCCCATAAAGTTTACAAACGCCCCAAAATCCATGATTTTAACGACCTTACCGGTATAAATTTCACCGACTTCCGGTTCGCTGACAATGCCTTTAATCCAGTTCAAAGCAGCTTTACCGGCTTCAGAATCAACCGATGCAATGTTCACGACACCTTCATCATCAATGTCAATCTTGGCCCCTGTTTTTTCGACAATTTCACGAATGACCTTGCCGCCTGTCCCGATCACGTCGCGAATTTTGTCTTTATCGATTTTAATCGTCGTAATCCGCGGCGCATTATCGGAAATTTGAGCGCGCGGTGCCGCCAACGCTTCGGCCATTTTGCCTAAAATATGCAACCGACCTTCATGCGCCTGTTGTAACGCGATGCCCATGATTTCTTTGGTAATGGACGTAATTTTAATATCCATTTGCAAAGCCGTCACACCGTCTTTGGTTCCGGCCACTTTAAAGTCCATATCCCCCAAGTGGTCTTCATCACCCATAATATCCGTCAACACCGTAAAGTCTTTGCCTTCCTTAATCAAGCCCATGGCAATACCCGCCACCGGCTTTTTCATCGGCACACCCGCATCCATCAAGGACAAGCATGATCCGCACACCGTCGCCATCGAAGACGATCCGTTGGATTCCATGATTTCGGAAACCACCCGGATGGTGTAGGGGAATTCTTCTTTGCTCGGCAACATCGGATGAATCGCGCGCCAAGCCAATTTCCCATGACCGATTTCACGACGTCCCGGACTGCCGATACGACCGACTTCACCGACCGAGAACGGCGGGAAGTTATAGTGCAACATAAACGTTTGTTTCCATTCGCCCGTCAAATCATCAACGATTTGTTCGTCTTCACCGGTTCCCAATGTGGCAACCACCAAAGCCTGCGTCTCACCGCGCGTAAACAAAGCCGATCCGTGTGCTTTAGGCAACACTTGAACCTGCGCCTCAATCGGGCGGACGGTTTTGGTATCGCGGCCGTCAATCCGAACGCCGGTTTTCAACACGTCATTGCGAACAATTTCAGATTCCAATTCATGGAAAATCGGCTCAACCAACGGTGCCGCCGCTTCATTATCGGCAAACAATTCTTTGGCTTTTTCTTTGGCCGCATTTACGGCATCCTGACGCGCCAGTTTTTCATGGATTTTATAGGCTTTTGCCAATTCATCCCCGACTTTTTCCGTCAACGTGGAGCGAACCAAATCATATTCGGCCGGTTTTGCCGGAACTTCCCACGGATCTTTGGCACATGTTTCGGCCAATTCAATGATCGCTTTGATAACCGGTTGGAACCCTTCGTGCCCGAAAGCAACAGCCCCCAACATCACGTCTTCGGATAATTCTTTAGCTTCGGATTCAACCATCAACACGCCTTCACTGGTACCGGCAACAACCAAATCCAAATCCGATTCTTTAACTTGTTGAATCGTCGGGTTCAGCACATATTCCCCGTTGATGTAACCCACTCTGGCTGCCCCGATCGGGCCCAAAAACGGCAAACCGGAAATCGTCAAAGCCGCCGATGCCGCAACCATTGCCACAATATCCGGATTGTTGGTTAAATCATGGCTCAACAACGTGCATGTTACTTGCGTATCATGCCGGAAACCTTTCACAAACAACGGCCGAATCGGACGATCGATTAACCGCGAAATCAACACTTCGGATTCACTGGGTTTACCTTCGCGTTTAAAAAAGCCGCCCGGAATTTTACCGGCCGCATACGCTTTTTCAATATAGTTCACCGTCAAAGGCATAAAATCTTCAAAACCTTCCATCGGGGTTTTCGCCGCGCAGACAGCTGCATGAACGATGGTATCCCCATAACGAACAATCACGGATCCATCAGCTTGCCGACCTACTTTTCCCGTTTCAATGACAAGCTTGCGCCCTGCCCAATCAATTTCTTTTTTAAATTCTTTAAACATAGACATATTATATATTACCTTTCTATCTACCTACTTTCGCACCCGCCATCGGGTGACAAGAAAGGGGCATGACCCTCACGCCCCTCACTTTAAAACATCTTACTTACGTAAGCCTAACCGTTTAATGAGCGTTTCATACCGCGCCACATCTTTGGATTTCACATAATCCAACAAACGGCGTCTTTGACCGACCATAATCAACAAACCACGGCGGGAAATAAAATCCTTTTTGTGGTCTTTCATGTGTTCGGTCAAGTTTTTAATGCGTTCCGTCAGAACAGCCACTTGGACTTCCGGTGAACCCGTATCGCCTTCTTTAATGGCGTATTCTTTAATCAGTTCTGCTTTTCTTGCATGTGTAATCGACATCGTTTTCTCCTTTAAAATTGTTTGAAAACCTTGGTGGGGCGAACCATTTCGCCGGACACCGTTACAAAAGCGATGAGCCCGCCGTTGAAAGTGGCTTTATAAAAACCGCCGTCAACCAAACCCTTCTTTTTCAAGGGCTGCCCGTGGCCCAAAGCCCGCGCTTCATGCTCTGTCACAGCCAGTTCCAAGATGTCGGTCAGGACGGCTTCAACAGGGATGAGACCTGCTGCGGGAAGATCACTATACGTGATTTTGTTCAAATTTTCAAGTGTTTTCGACTCTTTTATTGAAAAAGGCCCGCACTGCGTCCGCCGCAGATACGTAATATGTCCGCAACTGCCGAGCGCTTTGGCAATATCCCGCCCTAACGAGCGGACATACGTGCCTTTCCCGCAGGCCACTTCCAATAACGCTTCCTCGTTCGCCATCTCCAAAAGCGCCAATCGGTCAATCTGAACAAGGCGCGGTTTTATCTCGGCTTGTTCACCGCGGCGCGCCAAATCATAAGCCCGCCGGCCGTTTAATTTAATCGCACTGTAAACCGGCGGTACTTGTTCGATTTTCCCGATAAAACGCGGCAGAACATCTCGAATTTGTTGAGGCGTCGGGACAACATCAGACGTTTCGCACACCTCCCCTTCCGCGTCGTCCGTCGTTGTTGCCGTTTTGAATTTAATTTTAAACTGATAAACCTTTTGACCGTCCATGACAAACGAAATCGTGCGCGTCGCTTTGCCCAAAGCAATCGGCAAAACACCGCTGGCCAACGGATCCAACGTCCCGGCATGCCCGATTTTCATCGGATGAAAAAGCCGTTTCAATGCTCCGACGAGCTGCGTCGACCCCATGCCGTACGGCTTATCCATCACCAACCAACCGTTGATATCATTTTGAATTTTATTCATGGGTGACTTCCTTTAATGTATGATAAAAAGCCGCGACATCTTCATAGATAACCGGCAAATCTTCGGGCGTCGGATAAAAATACTCTCCGCGAAAAAAAGAAATTGTCCAGTTCCGTTTGGGATAAATGAAAATATCACACATCCTCCGGCGGATGTTTTCCGTTTTTTCAGGAGCAAAAAGAAAATGGTAACACATTCGCAAAAATCGACCCAGCGGTTCCGTTCGAAAAAATCTGGAAAATTCATCATTCTGTTCCGGCTCGTCATTGGAAACTTTCGACGGAAAAAGATAATCCGCCAAAGTTTGCCCGGTTGAAGACTGAAAAAACGTCAGAATTTTTTCTTTTTGTTCCGCAGACACATTCTTCCACTGCACTTCCGGAATTGTTAAAGAAACGTATTCTTTTAACACATTTAACAAAACAGACCGCCCGTTTACATATATTTTAAAATTTTTACCTTCTTGATCCGGCGTTATGTAAAATGAGATGCCTAACAAAGCTAAAACCTTATAAAACGGAATGTTGATGTACCTTTTTTGCAGGATGACATTCATCATCGGCAAAATGAAGAAATACAAACACGCCAGCCATCCATATGGCAAAACGATAAACCAGACCAAACTTGAAACCAAGGAAGAAAAAGCATACACAGAATCGATCCAATACCACCCGATAAGCGGCAGAAGTAAAGAAACGCCGAAAACACCCACACTTGCCATCCATGGCAACCGAGGCAATTGATAAGGAATGCGACCGATTTTTATTTTGTGTAAAAAGGCTCTGTAATAAAAAAAGAAAAAAATCCAAAAACCGACAAACATCAAAATAAATTCAAGCGGAAATTCTTCGAAACAAACCCCATAAACCATAAAACCCGTAAAAAAACAGAGTAGAACAAATCCGACCATTCCCCAAAAGGTTATCGGCGCTCTTTTTTTCTTTGGTTTGACAGCCGGCGGATGCATTGCCATGGCCTGACGTATAAATTCTGCTTTGGAAATCATCTTTTTATTCCCTCTTCATTCTTAAAACAGCTCTCTTTTCATATTTAAACTAGCGCCGAGAAATTGAATGTTCTTTTTTACATTCAACAATACGCTTTACAATTAACCATCCTATGACAAAAAAGGGATAAAATAAAAGACTCCAGCCTATCAATCCAAACAAAGTTTGCAATAAAACAGAACTCATTATCCATAGGAATGGAAAAAAACCCAGCAAAAAGATTTCGCCCTCTGTCCACAATCCTTGCCATTGAAAAGAAATCCTTTCTTTTGAAGAAATCCAAGTTTGAAAGCGTAATATGAACACATTCCCTAAGGTATAGCCACCAACCAAGAAGAAACCCAAAACAATGCCCCAGCTTTGATAGTCAGACATGTCAAACACCCTGTTTGGTTTCAAAAAAGCAATTAAAAGCCATCCCAAATACGTTAAGCCAACGGCTTTCCATCGGATAGCTTCTTGCCTCTTGGGATACATTTTTCTCAACATCACAAAAAAATCACTAATATAAGTGGGTTCTCCCACCTTCAATACACTCTCCCAATCATACAAAGAAGTCACTGAATCGCCTTTGCCGTTTTTAAGATGGACTATATGTGTGATAATTAACCATACAACAAGGAAAAGGGGATAAAAAATAAAGCTCTTACTTGCATAATTCTCGTCAGCAAAAAAAGTTGTCAACAAAACCGTACTAACCAGCCATAAAGCAGGAAAGAACCCAATAAAAAAAATTTCGCCTTCTGTCCATACCCCTTGCCATTGAAAGGCAAGCTTTTCTTTTACGGAATACTTTATTAAAAACATATTGCTGAATATATATCCAAGGATAACCAATCCTAAAATAATCATACTTGTTTCGCAATCAGGCAGTGCGGATTTAAAGGGGGCTTTTAAAATAGCCCAAGAAAGCAACAAAAAATACGTTAAGCCAATAGCCTTTAATCGGATAGTTTCCTGTTTTTCCCCATACACTATCCGAACGAGAACAGATAAAGGAACAAGGAAAAAAAACATTATCAATATAGCAAGTATTTTCATCTTTCGTGCTCCTATTTTAAATATCATTAAACTGCGCACAATATTCCTCTAACTGAACTATCTCATCATAAAATGTTTCATATTGTTTTATATCGTGAAAACGAGACTTTATCGGCTCAAATACGTCCTTTTCTGTATAAAGAGCAATATACAGTTTATCTTGATAAAATGAGGCCGCTATTTTTTTAACTTTAAAAATCTCTTTTATACGGCGCAACTTAGATGTGACACCTTGATAATAGAGGTTCCTCGCATCTTGCTCCGACCATGCATAAACATCAAAATAAGAATCCTTCCGTGGAAGAGATACTTTTTGTAATCTATTACCCCAAGTAAAAAAGCTTCTTTTCCTAAATACGATCGGGGTCGAAAATATTCTATCGAGTTTAATTTCTATCAATATCCCATCAAATAAAGTCGTACTACTTTTACCGTTTGGAATTGTAAGCATCCCTTCATATATACGTGCATTTGCTCTATGAAAAGCTAATCCCGTTTCCGTATCAAAAAAAGCATCCCGAACTAACTCTACTTTTAATAAATCCTTTAATTCTGCTTTTTTCTTGATTGATGAAAAGATACCTCCTCGTATGTTCAGCTGACCAAATAAAAAACAAAGCTCTCTTAATTTCTTTTCTACAATATTTGCTGAGACGTTGGTACCCAAAAAATCTATCTGCGGTATGTTTAACCATTTAAAAAGTTGGTCTTTTGTTTTTAAAACATATTTAATCTTAAAACGAGAGTAAAACATATAAATTAAAGCCAGCCCTATTACACCAATAGCGCATAATTTTTCAATAGAAAGAAGATTCTTTTGGTGTTGGTCATACCCCCAATACATTATGATCAAAAGGAGGATCATAGCAAGTATCACAGTATTCCGCTTATGTTTCTTAAATTTCTTTTCGTCTAGTTTTGGGAAAAGATCTGTCTGAACTTTTCGAATAAAATCATCCTTCAACATCGTAGGTTCGTTTATTGACCCCACTGCAGGGGAGCCGCCGCCTTTTACAGATGATATTTGTTCTGGAGCTTGTTGTATTTTTTCTTTCTTAATAACTCCTTTAGAAGGCGGAGCATAAGTCAACCAAGCAATAAAACAAAAAAGAATAAATACCGGGGAAGATACGAATTCAAATAGTGAAATTTTGCCTTCTACTTCAAAAGAAGAGAAGAATAAAACATCCACTATCCATAAGATTGGAGAAAAACCCAGTATAATAATTTCTACTTCTCTTTTCCAACCACACCATTGAAAGGAACTCTTATCCTTACGGCATAAAAACAGAACAAAATTACTTAATATGTATCCTGTTACAATAATAACAAGGAGAAACACAAGTTTCATATTTTCTGACATATTGAAGTCAATATGTCGCCAAAGCAAAATAGAAACAAGAAACCATATATACGTTAATCCAACGGCTTTCCACCGGATTGATTCTATCTCTTTTGTTTCTAAAGTTTTATTCTTTGAGCCCTTACGTGAAACTAACCTAGACATATTTTCTCCTTTTTCGATTATATGACCTTATTTAGTCTCTTTATCACACTAAACTCCGGACTCTTAATCTTCTTTTTCTATATCTGCCTTAACTTTAGGATCATTAAACAACGCTTCTATTTTGGCGGCTTCATCAAAGCTTTTATCTTTTAAAAACCGGATATCTGGCGTAATTCTTAAACGAAGATTTTGACCCATGAATTTACGAAAAAATCCCTTATGTTCATTCAATGCCTTAACTATTGCATCTGTATCAACTTCTCCAACAGGACGAACAAAGGCCGTTGCTATCGAAAAATCCGGACTGATGCGCACTTCGGTCACCATCATCGTCTGATTTTCCAATTCCGGAACGAATAAGTCTTCTTTTAAAAACACATCCGCCAAAATGTGCCGGATTTCTTCTCCGACACGCAACTGACGCTGCGTCGGTTCTTTTTTCGCTTTTGTTACCATGTTTACACCTTAATGTTCAAAGTCGGCGCAATTTGTTCGATTTCAAAACATTCGATTTGATCGCCCACCTTCAAATCATCGTAATTCGCAAAGCTCATCCCGCATTCAAACCCGGATTTCACTTCCTTGACATCATCCTTAAAGCGTTTCAACTGCGCCAATTCGCCCTCGTGAATAACCACATGATCCCGTAACAGACGCACTTTGGCCCCGCGTTTGACAACCCCTTCGGTCACCATACAGCCTGCAATCTTGCCGATTTTGGACACGCTGAAGACTTGACGGATTTCGGCGTAACCCAAAATCTTTTCTTTTTCTTCCGGCGTTAATAAGCCTTCAACCGCTTTCTTCATCTCATCCGCAACGTCATAAATAATCGAATAATACCGAATATCCACATTGTCGCGTTTGGCAAATTCCCGCGCTTGCGCGTTCGCCCGCACGTTAAAGCCGATAATCGTCGCATTGGACGCATGTGCCAATGACACATCCGTTTCGTTAATGCTGCCCACCGCCGCATGCAACACCTTAATGCGCACTTCATCGTTGGCAATTTTAGCCAAAGTCCCTTGCAACGCTTCGACGGACCCTTGCACGTCCCCTTTGATAATCACAGGGAATTCTTTGGTTTCACCGGCCTTAATCTTGGCAAACATTTGCTCCATCGACGATCCGGCCATGCGTTTGACCGTCAAAGCCTCACGCGCTTTGCGTTGGCGATACCCGGAAATTTCACGCGCTTTGGATTCATCTTCCACCACCGCGAATTCATCCCCGGCAGACGGAACGCCCTGCAACCCGATAACTTCAACCGGATCAGCCGGCCCGGCACTTTCCACACGCTTGCCTTGATCATTTTGCAAACTGCGCACGCGGCCCCATTGCTGACCGACAACAAAAATGTCGCCAACATGAAGCGTCCCTCTGGACACCAAAATCGTTGCCACCGGCCCGCGACCTTTTTCCATTTTCGCTTCAATCACGGCCCCTTCGGCAATGCGGTTCGGATTAGCCTTTAAATCCAACACTTCCGCCTGCAACAAAACCGCTTCCACCAATTTGTCCAAGTTCATGCGCTTCTTGGCAGACACTTCCACAGCCAACACGTCCCCGCCCAAACTTTCAACGACAACTTCGTGATTGAGCAAATCCATCTTGACCTTTTCCGGATTAGCGCCCGGTACATCAATTTTGTTAATCGCCACCACAATCGGCACATTCGCCGCTTTCGCATGATGAATGGCTTCAATCGTCTGCGGCATCACGCCGTCATTGGCCGCCACAACCAAAATCACGATATCCGTCACTTTCGCACCGCGCGCCCGCATGGCCGTAAAAGCCTCGTGTCCCGGTGTGTCGATAAATGTCACTTTCTGACCGTTTTTCATGGTAACTTGGTACGCCCCGATGTGTTGCGTAATCCCACCGGCTTCGCCGCCGGCCACATCCGTCGACCGCAACGCATCCAACAAAGACGTTTTGCCATGGTCAACGTGTCCCATTACCGTCACAACCGGCGGACGAGACACCTTTTCCTCTTCTTTATCTTCACCGGATTTCAATACGTCTTCAATATCCGATTCCGCCACGCGCGTCACTTTGTGTCCCAACTCTTCGGCCACAATTTGCGCCGTATCTCCGTCAATCGTTTGCGTAATCGTCGCCATCACACCCATGTTCATCAACGTTTTGACAACCACGGCAGCCCGTTCAGCCATCCGGTTAGCCAAATCTTGAACCGTAATGGTTTCCGGAATCGTCACGTCGCGTACGATTTTTTCGGCCGTTTTTAAACTTTGAGCATGTTTTAACCGTTCTTTTTCCCGCGCCCGACGGATGGAAGCCAAACTTCTGGCCCGTTTTTGCGTAAAGCCGTCTCCGTCGTCATCGTCATCATCGCCAGCATAAATCGATGAAATATTGATTTTGCCCGAGCGACGGCGTTCATCCATGCCTTTGCCTTTTTTCGGCAACACTTTTTCGTCCGTTATTTTTTTGCGTTTAAAGACGGCCTCATCATCGTCTTCATCTTCTTCTTCACGCTTTTTCTTAACGTCCTTGACAAAAGCCGGTTTCTTTTCTTCCGGTGCAGGCGTTTCCTCGACAACCGCGGCCGGTTGAACCGGCGTTTCCTGTTCGGCGGCTTCGGCCGCTTCTTTTTCGGCCTGACGTTTTGCTTCCTGTTCAGCGCGTTCTTTTGCCTTTTGTTCTTCCAGCTTCATCGCCTCTTTCAGCAACTTCAGCTTATGTGCCTGAGCCGCGTCACGTTCTGCCGGCGTTTGAGACATCGTACTTGGATGAAAAACGCGTTTTTTACGCACTTCAACCACCAGACCGGATCGGTTTTGCACCCCAGCGGAGGGCTTCAATTCCAGCTTCCCGCGATTTAATGTCAAGGGGGTTTTAGTTGTTTTTTCTTCACTCATCTTTTACGAATCCTCTTTCTTTATCTCGTTGAAGCTGCGGTACCGCAAGACTTCGTTTTTAAAATTTTGCGCCATTTTACCAGATTTCATCGCAACATGCACGCAAAAATCGCGCCCGAGCGCTTCGCTTAAAGCCTCCGACGACCAATCATTGACCCAAAAAGCATCCGGCAACAAGCGTTCCATTTTTTCCCGGCCGTCCAAAGCGCCGTCCGACGCTTCAATCAGCACATCAAGTTTTTCTTTGCGTGCCGCTTCTTTGACCTTTTCAAAGCCGGCCACCACAAAGCCGCCTTTGTTCGCCAAGCCCAACAAATGCAGACAATGCTTTTCCAACAAAGTCGCAACCGTCGCAACCGCATCCGGCACCGGTTTGACATCTAATCGGAACGCTTTTGAAAACATCTTTTTGTCAATCGCCTGTTGCAGCAAATCGCGAGACGCCGTCAACCAAACACCGCGTCCGTCCAACTTGCCGGCAATGTCCGGATAAACCAATCGATCCGGTCCGACGACAAATCGAATCATCTTTTCCTTGGCCAAGGGAAGACCGGTCATAAAACACCGACGCTCCCCTTTTTCGGCCGGAACAGATTGTTTTCTAACTTTGCGTACCTTCTTCAAACCAGTGCTCCCGCGCTTTCATAATCAACGCACTTGCCGTTTCCTCATTCATCGCATCGGATCCCACGATGTCAATCAGTTCATCCGTTGCCAAATCCGCAAAGTCATCCAACGTTTTGACATCTTTGCGACCCAGTTTGACCAGCATTTCCAAAGTCAACCCGTCCAAAGATTTCAAATCATCGGCCAGTTTCAATTCAGCCAATTCTTTTTCCAGATGGGTATTCTTTTCTTCCAGATAAGCTTTGGCCCGGTTTTGCAGTTCCGTTGCCAGGCTTTCATCAAATCCTTCGATAGATGCCAGTTCTTCCAACGGGACGTACGCGATTTCTTCAATCTTTGTAAAGCCTTCCTGAATCAACAGGTGAGCAATCATATCGTCAACATCCAAAGCGCTCGTAAACAATTCGACACGACCTTTGGCTTCCTGTTGGCGATGTTCGGATTCTTGCGCTTCCGTCAACACGTCAATGTGCCATCCCGTTAAGATGCTGGTTAACCGGACGTTTTGACCACGCCGACCAATCGCTTGAGATAATTGATCATCCGGAACAACGACTTCCACGTTTTTGGACTCTTCATCCAATACGATTTTCAAAACTTCGCTCGGCGCCAACGCATTCACGATAAACGTTGCCGGATCAGCAGACCAATGCACAACATCGATTTTTTCGCCTTGCAATTCCGTGACAATCGCCTGAACACGCACGCCGCGCATCCCGATGCACGCACCGCGCGGATCAATCGATGAATCTTTCGAATACACGGCTACTTTTGCACGAGACCCCGGATCTCTGGCCACAGCCTTGATTTCAATGATGCCGTCATACACTTCCGGTACTTCGCCCGCAAACAACTTGGCCATAAAGCCCGGATGCGAACGAGACAGGAAAATTTGCGGCCCCCGCGGTTCTTGGCGCACGTCCATCAAATAAGAACGCACCCGATCGCCGACATGGAAAGATTCGCCCGGAATGAGTTCATCGCGGCGCAACATGGCTTCGGCACGACCTAAATCCACGATAACGTTTCCCATTTCAATCCGTTTCACCGTGCCGTGAACAATTTCACCGACTTTGTCTTTAAAATCATTGTACTGACGCACACGTTCGGCATCCCGAACTTTCTGCACAATGACCTGTTTCGCCGTTTGAGCCGCAATCCGACCGAAATCCATCGGCGGCAACGGATCGACAATTTCATCGCCCAGCTTTAAATCAGGATTGATTTTGTGCGCATCCTGCAAAGAAATCTGCGCCCCTTCTTCTTCCACCGTTTCCACAACAGTCGTATAACGCGCCATTTTGATTTCTCCGGTTTTCCGGTCAATGGTCGCGCGTACATCATATTGCGGACCGTATTTAGAACGGCCGGCGCGGGCAATTGCATATTCCATCGCTTGTAAAACGTCATCGCGATCGATGCCTTTTTCACGCGCCAGAACATCCGCCATTTGCAACAATTCGGGACGAGGTTGTGTTGTTGTGTTTTCCATTTTGTTTTTCCTTATTTATTTTTCAAAAAAGAAGCCACCAGCTCATCCGTTAAAACGAGCTTGGCTTTGCCAACCAAAGACAAGGGGACGGATAATTCCTGCCCCTCGAAAACCATTCGGACATTTTCCTGCGCCGCATCCAGCCCCAGCAGTTGACCTTTGAACCGCTTGCGGCCGTTGATGGGCGACATCGTTTCCATTTTAAATTCATGCCCTGCAAAGCGCACAAAATCCTGCGCTTTAATCAGCGGGCGATCAATACCCGGCGATGTCACTTCCAATACATAACGCCGTTCAATCGGATCTTCCACATCCAACAAAGCCGAAATCGCTTTGGACAAAGCCTCGCAATCTTCGACTTTCATATCCTGCCGGTCGATTCGTTCCGCCATCACCTGAAGCGTGCGGTTCAAATCATCGCCTTGGAATAAGACGCGCACCAGCTCATACCCCATATCTTGAACCGTCGGTTCAATGATGTGTGTAATTTTTGAAATGACATCCATTTGCGGTTTCCTTTTTCTATCAAAAAAGGCGGGGTTTTTGACCCCACCCTCCGTTATTTTTGAGAATGTATTTTCTTTATAAACGCTTTCTATCCGAATTGCAAGCATTTTTTTAAATTCTTTTGGCAACCGGACCTTGCGGCGTGTCTTTGACTTCCACACCCATGGCCAACAATTGTTGTTTCAATGCATCCGCGTTCGCCCAGTCTTTGGCCAACCGATATTCTTGACGTTTATCTATCAATTCTTGTGCGCCGTCAGGCAAACCGGTATCCGTCTTGTCTTCCAACAACCCCAAAACCGTGTCAAACCGGCGCATGGCTTGTTCGACCAAAGCCGCATCCGCCAGCGACAAGGCATCAAAGTTCTTGTTCACGTTCGACATGAATTCAAACACCGCCGCCAACGCTTCGGGCGTATTTAAATCCGCATCCATCGCCGTTTCAAACGCCGTTTGCGCTTTGTCAATCGTCGCCTGAACATCCGGCCATCCGGCACCGTTCACCGTTTTCAACCGCTCCATCAAATTATTGAACCGATCGACCGCCGATTGATTGCCCGCCATGTTGCTTTCCACAAAATCCATTGTTTGACGATAGTGTGCTTTTAGATACTCGTACCGAATCGCACGTTTGGAATAGCCCTTTGCCAACAAATCGCGGATCGTGTAAAAATTGCCCAAGCTTTTTGACATCTTTTTACCGTTCACCATCAAATGCGCATTGTGCATCCAAAAGTTCACGAATTGTGAGCCGTAAGCGCATTCTGCCTGCGCAATTTCATTGGTGTGATGCGGGAAAATCAAATCCACGCCGCCCAAGTGAATATCAAACGGCTGCCCCAGATATTTATGCCCCATGGCCGAGCATTCAATATGCCACCCCGGCCGGCCTTTGCCGATGCGCGTGTCCCAAAAAGCATCCCCGTCCGCCGGTGTCCATGCTTTCCATAAAGCAAAATCCTGCGCATCTTCCTTTTCATATTCATCCGCCAACCGGCCGTCCGCATTTGTTTTTAATTTGCTGGCATCAATGTTCGCCATTTGGCCGTATGCGGGAAACGTGCTGATTTTAAAGAAAATGTCACCGCTTTGCGCTTTGTACGCATGCCCCTTTTTCAATAACAACTCAATCAATTGAACCATCGCTTCAATTTCATCCGTTGCCCGAATGACCATCGACGGTTTTTGAATGTTCATTGTTTCAAAATCCTTGAAAAACTCATCCATATAAAACGTCGTGTAATCGCGCAAAGATTGGCCTTTTTCACGCGAAGACCGAATAGTCTTATCGTCCACGTCCGTGATATTCATGGCAAACGTCACATCAAATCCTTTATACTTTAAGTACCGATGCACGATATCGTAAAACATATTCGCCCTGAAATTACCGATATGCGCGTAATTGTAAACCGTCGGGCCGCACGCATACATGCGAACTTTGTTGTCAATCAGGGGCTTAAATTCTTGCAATGAATGGGTTCTTGTGTTGTAAAATTGTAACATAATCAAATCCTTTTGATAAAAATTAAAAATAACATAACCGAAATCGTTGAAAAAAGCAAGATATTCGTCCTTTACGGACATCGGTCAGTCAAAAGAATTTGCGGGTCGACGCGCACACCGCGCCATGAAATCGTTAAATGCAAATGAGGCCCCGTCGCCCGGCCCGTCGCCCCGACAGCACCGATGACGTCTCCGGCCTGAACAAACGTGCCGACGGGTACCGACACCTCGCTTAAATGCGAATAGCCGGAAAACACGCCTGACCCATGTTCAATTAAAATCGTTCCACCCGTGTAAAACAAATCGTTTTCGGCCAGTTGAACGCGCCCGGCAGCGACCGCTTTAACCGGTGTCCCCATAGGCGCCGCAATGTCAAACCCGCTGTGGTCGCCTTTCATTAATCCGTTATAAACCCGCCGTTTGCCGAAAGTACCGGAAATGCGCCCTTTGACTGGCCATAAAAAGCATTGCGGTACAGCCGTTTGATCTTCTTTTTCCCGTGCGGCGTCCAAGATTTTTTGTTCCCGTGCAATGCGTTCTTTTTCATCGGCCGACGGCGCAATCGTATTGGGGGGAACGCCATTGATTTGTTCAGACGCCCATGTCCGCGGCTGCACCGAACGCGTTATTTCTTCGGATGAAAACAATCCTTTTTTCACGACAAACGTCAACGGTTCGGTTTGCCCCCGCCCGACACCGAACACAAACGTTCCCGACGCATCGGGTTTTAATTCAAATCCGCGGTGATAAATCCGCTCGCCCGGTTCCAACCGTCCGTACACCAATTCTCCCTGCGGCAAAGGATCCGGCAATGTCGCTGCCGCCACCGGCAGAATCCATAAAACAAAAAGCAGGCTCCATTTCATTTAAAACAAGCCTCCTTGTTCCGGGACGGGCGGATGCGGTTTCGACGTCCCTTTCGGACGCGTTGTCACCGGCAGACTGCCGTCTTTGAAGTGAATGGTCAACTTGGGCTGTGTTTGCGCTTTTTGCGCCGACGTAATCGGCATTTTTTGCGCGTCCGTTACGAAAGCAAACCCTTTGTCCAACACGCGCTCATAAGAATTGGCCTCCAGCAGGCGAGCCGTTTGTTCAAATCGGTCGTTCAATCGGCGGAACAAAGCATCAAAAGCCAATGTCAACCGTTCGGATTTATCATCCAACCGTTGGCCGTACTGGTTCACCAAATCCGACAAATTCGGCAATCCGCGCGCCAATGCATCCAATTTCAATTTCTTTTCCGCCGCCAACCGATACAGGCTGTCCATCAAGCGACCTTGAATCTGCGTCATTTGTGTCATCAATTCGGCACGCACGGGAACCGCCTTTTCGGCAGCACCCGTCGGTGTCGGCGCCCGCAAATCCGACACATAATCAATCAAGGTTGTATCCGTTTCGTGGCCGACCGCCGAAATCATCGGAATCGTCCCGGCGGCTGCTGCGCGCACCACCGTTTCATCATTAAAGCACCACAAATCTTCCAAACTGCCGCCGCCTCTGGCCACAATCAACACATCCGGCCGCCGAATCAATCCGTCCGGCGTTTCAATGCCCGATTCGGGAATGGCGTTAAATCCGTTAATCGCCGCCGCAATTTGCGCCGCTGCGCCTTCGCCTTGAACCAACACCGGCCATAAATACACCTGACGCCCGAACCGGTCCGTAATTCGATGCATGATATCCCGAATCACCGCGCCCGTCGGACTGGTCACCACACCGATGGTTTCCGGCAAATACGGAATCGGCTTTTTGCGCGATGCGTCAAACAACCCTTCGGCGGCCAGCTTCTTTTTCAATTCTTCCAACCGTTTTAACAAAGCCCCAATGCCCGCCGGTTCGGCCGCTTGAACAATCATTTGGTAATTCGACCGCCCCGGATACGTCGATAAATGCCCCGTGCAAACGACTTCCATGCCTTCGACCAACGCCTCTTCAGTGCTTTTCGTGTACCCGCGCCAGCAAATCGCATTCAACACGCTGTCCGCATCTTTGACGGAAAAATAAATATGCCCCGACGCCGCCCGTTTCACGGCCGACACTTCGCCTTTGACCTTGATGCGAGCAAAAGCCGTCTCTACAAGCCCTTTCAAAGCCTGCGACACTTCCGTCACGGATAAAATCGGCGTTTCTTCCATTTACTTTCGTCTTAACCCTTTGTAAAAATCTTTCATCAATTTAGAGCATTCTTTTTCACAAATACCGCCATACACTTCCGGTTTATGGTGACACGTTGCGCATTCGTAAATCTGCGGCCCATGTTCCACAGCGCCTGATTTGGGATCATATGCCCCGAAGTAAACTTTATCCAATTGTCCCCACGAAATCGCCGTCGCACACATCGCACACGGTTCCAATGTCGAAAAAATCGAATACCCGCTTAAATTATACGTGTTCAGCAAATGTCCTGCTTGACGCACAGCCAATACTTCCGCATGCGCTGTCGGATCGTTGCCGGTAATCACTTCATTATGGGCACAGCACAAAATTTCGTCCGTTTTGGTATTAAAAATAACCGCGCCGACAGGCGTTTCGCCTGCGTCAAACGCGTCTTGAGCCATTTTTAAAGCTAATCTGGTGATGTCTTCGTTCATTTTTCCCTACCTTTTTTTATAGAATAAGGTTATAGTACCATAATCATGGAAACAAAAAAAGAAAGAATTGCAAAAATCATGGCGCACGCGGGATTATGTTCTCGCCGAGATGCCGAAAAATGGATTGCCGCCGGCCGCGTATCGGTCAACGGACAGGTTATTCCAACCCCGGCGACTTTAGTCGATGAAGCGGATGTTATTACGGTTGACGGGCAACCCGTCGGGGTCCGACAACCGGCACGCTTGTGGTGTTACCATAAACCGGCCGGATTGGTCACAACGCATAAAGATCCTGCCGGGCGGCCGACCGTCTTTGACAACTTACCCAAAAATCTGCCGCGCGTCGTATCGGTAGGTCGATTGGATTTAAATTCCGAAGGATTGCTTTTGCTGACAACGGACGGCGAATTGGCGCGGTCGTTAGAACTCCCGTCTCGCGGCTGGAAGCGCAAATACCGCGTGCGCATTCACGGCAAAATGACGCCCCAAATCATTTCCCGACTACAAAAAGGCGTCACCATCGATGGTATTCGATATGCCCCGACGATTGTTGAAATCGAACCCAATCAAGCGCAAGGCAGCAATCAATGGATTTTGGTTACGCTGACCGAAGGTAAGAACCGGGAGATTCGTAAAATCATGGCGCATTTCGGTTTTGATGTCAGTCGATTGATTCGCGTGGCTTACGGCCCTTTTCAATTAGGGAACTTGCCGCCGGGCGAAGTGCGGGAAATGCCGGCCAAAGTAATTAAGGAGCAATGCTGATGCGCATCGTGGGCGGAACTTATCGCGGCAAAAAGTTGCAAACCCCAACGGACGATCAAACGCGACCGACATCCGACAAAGCAAGGGAAGCGTTATTTAACATTTTGGACAGCCAATTGCTCAAATCCGGTCAAAAATGGGGACAGCTGACTTTTTTGGATGTATTTGCCGGCACCGGCGCCGTCGGAGTTGAAGCGTTGTCTCGTGGGGCAAAAGAAGCGTTCTTCATTGAAAATCACGGCCCGGCCATCGCCTGTTTAAAAACAAATACAGCTGCTTTTCAAAACGCCGCTCTCTTAACCTGTAACGCTGAAACGCCGCCTTTTCGAACCGTTCCTGTCGATATTATTTTCATGGATGCCCCGTATGCACGCCAACTGTGGGAAAAAGCCTTGACCGCTTTGCAAAAAACGGGGTGGATCGGGCCCAAAACTCGGATCATTGTTGAAGTCGAACGCAAAGAAGATGTTCGCATGCCGGCCGGATTTCATATCACGGATGATCGCCATTACGGGCGAAATCGGTTGTTGTTTTGCGAACCGTTAACGGATAAAACTGGCAAATGACCGAGGCCGTGCCAACAATTGCCATTTGGCATCATCCGGAAAGTGGGTTTTAATCATTTCTTGCGGTTTGGT
The DNA here is from genome assembly GCA_944391545.1 of uncultured Alphaproteobacteria bacterium. Classification (GTDB taxonomy): domain Bacteria; phylum Pseudomonadota; class Alphaproteobacteria; order CAAHEQ01; family UBA3637; genus CALXXA01. The sequence goes on along the minus strand of CALXTZ010000003.1, from coordinate 10,189 downwards.
CATAAACCATCGATCATCCAACTGACGATTATTCCGTTTCTTTTTGACATTTGTCAGTCCGCTTTCCCGGCGTTCGATTTCCCGCGCATGTTGGCGTTTGGAAACGATGTTGCCGCCTTCGCGATAATCACCCTGCATCGCCCATGTCGGGTCGACCAATTCCCAAGTCCCGTCAATCTTCACGGCATTCCATGCATGTCGAAAATCGCCTTTGTTCCGATCCGTTACGCCGTTGCCGGCATATCCCGTAATCACAACACTGTCCAATCCCGCCATTAAGGCCATACGTTGATACAGCTCGGCAATATCGTCACACACCCCGATGCGCGTTTGCCAAATGTCTCCGGTTGAAATGTCATTTTGTTTACGTGCCCGCATGCGCGGCGAATAATCCATCATCGTATTTAATTTATATTGGTCATAATCAATATGATACACAATCCACGCCAAAATCACACGAGCTTTGTCTTCGTCCCGCGTATACGGTTGGACCAAATAATCCACCAACGTTTTCATGTCCGTGTCATATTGAACCGGGACGTTTCGGCCGCGCGAATCAACAGCGCTTGCCCAGACGGCGCTTATCATCAGCACCCATCCCAAAAACACCCATGCCAACCGTTTAATCATTCTTTTCGTCCTTTTTCGGAATGTTCATTACTTTAATGCGGCGAATGCAACAGGTATCACTGCTTAAAATCAAAAACCGGATGCCCGTCGGCTGATGATGCACAACTTCGCCTTTTTGCGGCACATGGCCGGCTAAATTCACAACCCAACCGCCGATCGTGTCAATATCCGAATTTTTGCGTTCGGCTTGTGTTGCCACCGGATAAACGTCCCGTTCAAAATCCGATAAATGCAGTTTAGCATTCACTTCAACCGAAGACCCGGAAAGGCGTTTAATTTGCAATTCATCCGGTTCGTCATGTTCATCATCAATTTCACCCACAACGACTTCCAACAAATCTTCCAACGAAACCAATCCGTCCACACCGCCGTGTTCATCCACGACAATCGCCATTTGAACTTGTTTGCTTTGCATTTCCTTTAACAAATCCAATGCCCGCATCGCCGGTGACACAAACAAAACATGCGGCGTCATCACGTCTTTGACCAAACATTTGCGCTTTGTAATCAAGCTGTACAAAACGTCTTTTACATGCACAATCCCGACAATGTTATCCAACACGCCATCATAAACCGGATACCGCGTGAATTTGTCTTCGGCAATGTGTTTGCAAAATTTCGCCTGTGTCATTTCCAATGGCACGGCATCCATGTCGACACGCGGGGTCATGACATCATGTGCGCGCACATCCCGCAGGCGAAACAAATTTTTCAGCATCGGAATTTCACGCGAGTCAACGATGCTGCTGTCTCCGCGTTCTTCGCGCTCTTCCATAATGTCTTCGATTAAGCCGATGACAGATTCTTCTTGCTGTTTTACCAATCGGTTGGTTTTGATTTTATCCAATAGTTTCATGAGCGTCTCTTTGTTGATAAGGATTAGCATATCCCAGTTGATGCAAAATATCGATTTCCAAAGCCTCCATCACGTCAGCCTCTTCATCCAAGATATGATCATATCCTTTTAAATGCAAGGCACCGTGCACCAACAAGTGCGTTAAATGCGCATCCAACGATTTATGTTGTTCTGCCGCTTCCCGTTGTAACGTTTCAAGCGCAACCACAATGTCGCCCGCCAGCCACACATCCATGTCTTTGTATTCATCCGGGCTTGGAAAAGAAAGCACATTTGTCGGTTTGTCTTTGCCGCGATAGAATTTGTTAAGCTCATGCACAAATGCATCGTCAGCCAACACCAAGCTGACTTCAGTCTTTTTCAAATCCAACACAGCGCCGATGGCTTTTTTCGCCAAAGTCCGCACACCCGGCAAAGCCGCTCGCCAAGCCGGTTCCCGAATCGTTATGATTAATCCACCGTCAGGCATTTTGTTCCTTTGCACGTCGATCGTATGCTTTGACAATTTTGGAAACCAACCCGTGCCGCACCACGTCCTTTTCCGTAAATTCAATGACTTTGATTTCATCAATGGATCGGCAAACCGCAATGGCATCAGCCAATCCCGATTGCACGCCGCGCGGCAAATCCGTTTGCGATAAATCGCCGTTAATCACCATGCGTGACCCTTCGCCCAATCGCGTCAAAAACATTTTCATTTGCATCGGTGTCGTATTTTGGGCTTCATCCAAAATAACGACTGCATGTGACAAGGTTCGCCCGCGCATGTACGCCAGCGGCGCAATTTCAATTTCGCCTAATTCCAATTTTTTATCCACTTGATCTGCCGGCAACATGTCATACAAAGCATCATATAACGGCCGCAAATACGGATCGATTTTTTCTTTTAAATCACCCGGTAAAAAGCCCAAATTTTCACCGGCTTCCACCGCCGGACGTGTCAAAATAATCTTGTCAACCTTACCTTCCAGCATCATTGAAACCGCTTTCGCCACCGCCAAAAAAGTCTTCCCTGTTCCGGCCGGCCCCAATCCGAACACCATTTCGTGCGTGTTCATTGCCTCGATAAAATCAGCCTGTGTCTGCGTTCTCGGGTTAATGTGCCGTTTTTTGGTCTTTAACGTTAAATTACCACCTTGTTCAACATCCGCCGGCATTTGTCCGTGCGCTTTGGCAATCGCGCGATCAATGTCACCGGCCATCACATCTCCGTCCTGTTTCGCCTTGACATAAAGCGCATCCAATATGTCCGAAACCAGCGGGACATCCCGTGAGCTGCCGTCAATCGTCAATTGATTGCCTTTCATTTGGATGTGGACATTCATTTCTTGTTCAATTTGTTTTAAATGGACGTTTTGAGGGCCTGTTAATCCCATCAAAGCGCGGTTGTCTTGATATTCTTTTGTAATCTGCATGACCGTTTCCTTTTGTTGTTATAAGGAGAGTATAACCTAAATCACATCGCCTGACAAGCTGCTTGCCGATGCCCGTGTGATTTTCACGTTTTTAATCTGTCCGAGCAAAGGCGCCTTTGTCGTTACATGCACGTTTTGCAAATAAGGGCTGTACCCCGACACTTGGCCGTCATGCGCTTCGACAAACAAAACCGGCAGGCTTTTGCCCATAAAACTTTCATTGAACGCTTTTTGGTTTGCCAATAATTTTTCCTGTAAAACAGCCAAACGATTAACTTTAACCGCTTCGGGAATTTGATTGCGCATCAAACTGGCCGGCGTTCCGGGACGCGCACTGTACTTGAACGAATAACTTTGGGCATAACGAACTTCATCCACCACCGCCAGCGTCTTTTCAAAATCCGCATCCGTTTCGCCGGGAAAGCCGACGATAAAGTCCGAAGAAATCGCAATATCCGGTCGAGCGGCGCGTAATTTATCCACGACTTTTAAATATTGGTCAACCGTATAACGACGATTCATCGCCTTTAACACAGCATCCGAACCGGCCTGAATCGGTAAATGAATGTACGGCATCAATTTATCAATGTCTCGGTGTGCCGCAATGACATCATCCGTAATGTCAACCGGATAAGACGTCGTATATCTAATCCGTTTCAATCCGTCAATTTTGGCAACTTCCTCGAACAACCGAGCCAATCCCCATTCATGAACGCCGTCCAATCCCAAACCGTGCCAACAATCCACATTCTGTCCCAACAACATGATTTCTTGAGCGCCCGTTGCCACTAATTGACGCGCTTCAGTTAAAATTTCGGCCGCACTTCTGGAATATTCGCACCCGCGCGTATACGGCACCACACAGTAAGAACAAAAATTATCACATCCTTCCTGAATCGCCAAAAATGCCGAAAAACCGCGCGCTTTGGTCGATGGCAGCGTATCAAACTTTTCATCACTTGTAAAATCAGCCACAATTTGTCGCCCATGGTTTCGCTCAAATCGCGTTACCATTTCGGGTAATAAATGATATGATTGCGGTCCTACGGCAACATCCAAGTATTTCACTTTGGCAAAAGCTTCTTCGCCCAGCGCCTGTACCACACATCCGGCCAAACCGATCATCGTTTGTTTGCCGGTTTTCGCCCGCGCCTCCTTGATTTCCTTCATCCGCCCCAATTCCGAAAACACTTTGTCCGATGCTTTTTCGCGAATATGACACGTGTTAATCATCATCAAGTCCGCTTCGGTCATCTCCTGCGTTTCTTCATAGCCCAAGGCCGCCATCGCATCCAAAATCCGGGCCGAATCATAGACATTCATTTGACAGCCCATGGTCTTTATGTAAATCTTCTTCATGTGTTTGCCATATCTTTAATTGTTTGAAAATCCCAACCGTCCCGGCACCTCGATCGGTTCAACCCTTTCCGTGTCCGGTTCGACGGTTTGTTCCCGTCCCGTCGCCTGCGGCCGAGAAACGCTCGTCTGCGGTTTTTGATAGAGCATGACTTTTTCTTTTAACTTTGTCAACTCCATTCCGCGCCGAGCCAACTGAACCTGTCCGTCCTCGGGATATAAAACAGAGCGAAACTGCGCATATTCTTCCGGTGACAGAACCATTTTAGCCGTCCAATCCAACTTTTCTTCCTTAAAGGCCGATGCCTGCGCCATCACTTGTTGCTGTTCAGCCGCCGTCAGTTGGTTTTTCATGGAATTATAAAGCCGAACGGCCTCGCTGTCTTGCTGCGCACCGGCCGGATAATACCATTTATTGTCCGCCTTTTCCGCCGCCAGCAACAACCAAGTATATGCGTACATCGGTTCTTCCGATTGCCCTTGACGCCCCTTTATAAAAGCCATTTTTTCTTCGTAGCGGTCAATCAGGTTCAGTCCTTCTTCTCCCTGCTGACGCAACATAAACATGGTTTTGGCCAGCTCACGTTGCGCGGCAGCTGACCCGTTTTCGGCAGCAAACCGGAAATAAAACAAAGCGCGGTATAAATCTTTTGTCCCGGCCGGCCCGTCTCGGTAAATTTTCCCGAGCGCGTAATTAGCATCCACATTATCGCCCGTTTGTGCACACATCAGGTACGCCTCTTTGGCTTGTTCCATGCGGCCCTTTTCCACATAAGCGTCCCCTAAAAAACATTTGGCAGAAACCGATATCGCCCAAAGGCAAAAAAGACAGACCCAAAGATATCTTTTCATGGTTCAAGCCCTTTTTTAAACGTAATATCCACGCGCCGAACCGTTGTGCGAACCGGTTTGACTTTCGTTTCAAACGGCAAAATTTCTCCGGGTTCTATTTTTTCTTTAATCGGGACGATGGTTTGTTCCTGAACCGATCGATCAGCGCCGTCAAACAAAACAAAGTGGATAAACGGCACGTCCAATACGACAGAACCCGTGTTAATAACGTTTCCCCGAATCAGCATCACCGGAACGCCTTGTTCAAAAATGACATCAAATACGGTGTCTTTAAAATCCAATCCTTCGCCGGCCACAACCACATCTATCCCGACAGCTTGATACATCTGACGCATCACGGGGAACCGGCGTGCCAAATAAAACCGTCCCATCCAAAACGTCAGCAAAACAGCCCCCATCAATACTATTAATGCCAAACCTGACAGCCAAATACCGTAAGCCGTTTCCTTCAAAGGCGTTTCAACCGGCGTAAAAGCATCCGCTTCGGGCAACGGTGTTTCCAATACATTTTGATCGTCTTCTTCCGTAAGCGCCCCGAAATCGGGTCTTTCTTCTTTGTCCTCGATCGGCGGCAAAACATCCGTATCCGCATCTTGCCGAACTTCCTCGCGCACGGTTTCATCCAAAACATCCGTCGAGGCCGAAACCGGCTCTTGCGGCAAAACCATCGAAACGGGCGTCTGATCAATCACTTCCTCATCACACGCGTGATCCGATTGTGTCGCACCGGTCCAAACAAAACCGCATGCCCGGCATCGAAATGTCTGGCGGCTGTCGCTTAACAACCGGCTCGGCACATCGTAAATCCGATGACAATTTTGACACATGATAAACATCTGTATTGCCCTTTTTAAAAAAACAGTATAAAAATAGATTATCTGATTTAATGAGAAGTTACAAGATAAGAAATGGATTAAAATGAGAAACCCTTTAAGTTCTGCGCCTGTCGTTGACTTTCACCGCGTTCATTTAAAATATGAAAACGGGCCGAATGTCTTGAAAAACATTCAATTTTCGCTGGAACGCGGGTCTTTTCACTTTGTCACGGGCGACAGCGGCGCCGGCAAAACCAGTTTGTTAAGTTTGATGTATCTGGATCAACGCCCCACAGCCGGTCGCATCCACTTGTTCGGCCAAAATTTAAGCGAAGTCAAACGCACGCAAATGCCGAAATTACGGCGGCGAATCGGCGTTGTCTTTCAAGATTTCCGTTTGATTGACAGCTTGGATACCTTTGACAATGTCGCTCTGCCTTTGCGCATCGACGGCATGAAAGAAACCGAAATTCAAAAGCGCGTCAATGAATTATTGGCCTGGGTCGGATTGGAAAAATGCGTTCATGCCTATCCGGAATCCTTATCCGGCGGAGAAAAACAACGCATTGCCATTGCCAGAGCGGTTATCAACGCGCCGGATTTATTGCTGGCCGACGAGCCGACGGGTAACGTCGATGACGCAATGGCAAACCGAATTTTACACTTGTTTTTGGAATTAAACAAAATGGGAACGACGCTTGTCATTGCCACCCATAACCACGGGTTGATTCGGCAATTTAAAAAACCGCAGCTGCATTTATCGAACGGCGTGTTGGAATGTTTGCCGGCTCCCTTTGAAGCCCCGTCGGAAATTGTGTCAAACGCACCCGAATTTTTAGGAGGAAACCATGATTTTGAATTCTAAAAGCCGTCTGCCCGTTCGGGAACATGCTTCCTTATTCTTGTCATGGATGACGATGCTGATGGTGTTTATTGCTGTTTTATCTCTTGTCGGATTGATGGCTTTAACGAATTTAATCGATTCTTGGAACCGGTCTATTTCCGGATCGCTCACGATTCAAATACCGACTTACACGATTCAAGGCGATTCCCGCGGCGATGCCGTTCAACAAGACATCGACCGAACAATCGATTTATTACGCCAAACGCCCGGCGTCGAAGACGTCACCGTATTGGATGAAACACAGATGAGCGATTTAATGGAACCCTGGCTGGGCGCCAGCGAAAAAATAACGGATTTGCCTTTGCCGGCTTTGTTGGATGTTTCATTGGATGACAGCCAACCGTTTGACTTTGTTGCGTTTAAAAACCAAATGCAGGAGGCGGTTCCTGCTGCTCAAGTCGACTCACATCGCGTTTGGTTATCGCATTTGATTGAAACGGCACGCGCCATTCAAAATATGATTGCATTTATTTTATTTTTGTTGATTTTAACAACTTCTTTCACGGTCATTTACACCACGTCGTCCAGCTTGGCGTTACAAGCGCCGGTCATTAAATTACTGCACATGATGGGCGCACGGGACACAATCATCGCATTTCAATATGCTTTTTTTAATTTTTTAAAAGCGCTTGGCGGCGGTGTTGTCGGCTTTGTTTTGGCGTTGCCGATTATTTGGATTGCGTCGACTTTATTCAATCCGGTTCAAGATCCGTTGTTTGATGCAGCAAGGTTATCGGCGGATCAAATCTATATTGTGTTAGCCATTCCTTTGATGGCGGCTTTATTTGCTTTTGTTGCCGCCTTTTTAACAATCTTAAAAACGCTTGGGCGCTTGGTATGAAAATCAAATCCCTTTCGTTTTACGTGTTATTGCTGTTTTTGTCCTGCTGGATCATCGGGTTTGTTCTGTTTGCCCTTTATACGTTCAGCCTGAAATATGCCGAACCTCAAAATGCCGAAGCAATCGTTGTTTTGACCGGCAGCTCGGATCGGATTAATACCGCGTTTGATTTGCTGCAACAAAACAAAGCCGAAAAATTATTCATTTCCGGCGTGAATTCCAAAGTATCTGTCGGCGCTTTGTTTCAAAAAATCGACGAAGACATGGTCAACCGAATTCAGCTGGGTTACAAAGCCGACAACACCTATGAAAATGCCATGGAAACACATTTGTGGCTGCAACAAAACAAAGTCTCTTCCGTTTTGCTGGTGACGTCGTTTTACCACATGCCGCGCAGTATTTTCGAAGTCAAAGAACGCATCGGAAATGTGAAAATCATTCCTTACCCCGTTTTTCCGAAGCAGTTGAATGCGAACTGGTTTCACACGCGAAGCGCCTGGCTTTTATTCGTGGAATACAATAAATTCATTGTTGTTTATATTCGTTCGTTTTTAAGGAGATCCTTTTTATGAAAAATGCATCTGTTTTTTTTCGTTCCGTTTTATTTCAAATCGCTTTTTATCTGGTGACGGTCGTCCAGGCCGTTCTTTATCTGCCGATTTTAATTTTGCCGCGCCGTTATACGATATGGGCGCCGACATTTTGGTGCCACTCCACGCGGTTTTTGCTCCGCTGGGTCGCCGGGATTCGGATTGATGTCAAAGGCTTGGAAAATCTGCCCCGACAAAACGGCTATATTGTTGCGTCCAAACATCAATCTGCCATGGAAACCGTTTTGTTTCACGCGCTCGTTCCCCGCACCGTGTATATTTTGAAAAAATCATTGGTTTTTATTCCGATTGTCGGGTGGTATTTTTTAAAAACAGGCTGTATTGCCATTAATCGCCAAGCCGGCATGAAATCGATGCACCAATTGATGCATGATGCTTGTGCGCGCGTTCAAGACGGCTATAATGTCATTATTTTCCCGGAAGGCACACGCACAAAACCGGGAACGCACGGTAAATACAATCCGGGTGTCGCGATGATTTACGAAAAATGCCAAGCGCCGGTGGTGCCTGTTGCTTTAAACACCGGTTATTTTTGGCCGAAAAATTCATTCAAACGGTATCCGGGAACAGTAACGATTAAATTTTTACCGCCGATTGAACCGGGACTGGACAAGCGCGCTTTTTTAACGCAATTGGAAGAAAAAATCGAACGCGCCTGTTCGTCCATGAAGCCTTAAAGAATGGCGCACGCGCCGTTGACATTCACATGATTGGGAGCACAACATAATTCGCCTTCCGCCAAAGACGGAGCCGTATCACAATAACACGTAGATGTCACGGTTGTGTTATACGGACAGGCTTTTTTGCCCGTTTCCGGATCTTCGGCGCCGCATTGTTCCATCAAAACGGTATTGCATCCGGATCCGAAAGACGTACACGCATTGCCGCATGTTTGTTTTCCGTAGAAACATATATATTTCCCGCCACCGGCATTAGCGCACGAAATGGAAAGCCCTGCTTCGTCGACAACATCGCTGACACAGCCGAATCCGTAATTGTGACCGACGAAGGCAACATGCGTTCCGGCGGGGCATGAAACAGCTGATGCTGCACAGGCACCGATGGAACATACGCCGGTTGTCGCATCACATCCGCTGCCGCATCCGTCATACGTTCCGTTATCTTGTTTGATGAACCATCCGTATATCTTATGACAAAGCATTTCACCGCTGCTTAATTCTTTACAACAAAAACCTTTTTCATCCAGTGTATAACCGACGTTTTCACACGTATAATTACTGCAATTTCCATCGCATTCGGGTGCATCTTTACAGTCAATGCCACAATAATTTTTTGTATCGGCGTCAATACACATCCAATATTTGAATGAACCGTCCGATCGGAAATGAGGATAACATTGAATTTCATTTTGCGTCGAATCCATCGGCGTAAACCAACAGGATGCTTGTGGACGACCGACCAGATTTCTTCTGGAATAAGTCGCCGTATATTGATCCGTTGAATATGCCGAACAAAATGTTTCATCACAAACACCGAACGTACATTGACCGTCCGCATTTGCATCGCAACAAACTCCCATATCCGTATTGTTCCAACATCCCCATTGATTATTTCCAACATAATAACAAGCGGGTTTTGACGCATGTTGACATCCGTAATAATTACCCCAATATTGCCCTTTGTTCGGAATGCGCATAAACGGCCCGGAATCCTGCGAACATAAATTCGCCCAACAAATACCACGTTTGCAATAACCTTCACTGTCACAGTGGTCGCCACATTGAACACCGTTGATGTAACAATGGTACGGGCCAGTGCCGCTCGACGGACTACAACTAATTTTTTGGCACGCACCGTCGACGGGTGTGTAACCGGATTTGCAACAAATACCGGCTTCTTCAAAAAAGTACGGTGCCTCATCGGGGCATTTACAAGCACCTGTATCTGC
>CALXTZ010000002.1 GCA_944391545.1 uncultured Alphaproteobacteria bacterium | reverse complement strand
AATTACTCCAATACTTTTTTTGGTGGGGGGGGGAACTTGGTTGTAAATAAAAAAAAATAATTTCTAAAATATTTTTGAAGCGTTTCGTGAAAGGAGAATGAAAGCTTTTTTAAAAAGGGTGAACCGGGCATTAATTATAAAAAGTTTTTTGGAATGCAGAAAAATACAATTTATAATTTATTTGCTCGGTTCATTTGTAATTATAACGAGAACACAGGGGATGTCAACAATTTTTTTACAAATTATGATTATTTTTATTGAAGCAAAGAATTTTGGCGCTGGTAAAATATTTAAGAGATAAGAAAGGCCCTTCCGATGACCCATTATGAAACAGCATGTGAAATTTTGAAAAACAATTTATCGGGTGTTAAATACAGTTATAAAACGTTGCAGACACCGGAGCAGGTGTAGCAATCCAAACGAGGCGATTGTTTTCAATTATGCGATGGAATAAAAGGCATGCGCCGACGGAAGTCGGTTCAGAATAAAGATGTCTTCAACTGTATGAAAATAATTGACAAAACGGCTTTTGTCGCGTAAAATAAAAAAATTGAAAGGCGGCAAAACATGGCAGTTGAACATCCTCAAACAGAAAAAACACTTTCCCAAAAAGCAGCCCAAAAGGAAGAAGTTCCTCTTGAAAACCTGACGGCGGCGGATTTGAAAAAACGGATAGCGGTTGAAGCGTTAAAGTTATCCGGTAAAGTTTGTGTTATGGCTGTGGCGTCGTTGGCGGCAGGTGCTTTGACAACGGCTATGTTCGGTTCCGGACCAATCGGGGGATCGATTGCGATGCTGATTGCGTACGGCGCAGGAACGGCGGCTTTTGCTCCGTGGTGGTCGACTAGTATTCAAAAGATGGGAACGCTGGGGCAGACGTTTTTGCGTCGTAAAGATCCGCGCGCATATCACAAAGAATCCCAAAATGAAGTCTTTAAGACCATGAAAACAAAAGATACCATCGGTAAAAGCTTAATGAAAACGGCAGCCTATGCCGGTGCGGCCGTCGGGACGGTTCTGTTCGGAGCGGCGTTAAGTTTTATCGCGTATGGTGGTATTCCGTGGTTGATGGCCGGTGGAATTGCCTATGCGGGATATAAATCATATCGGGCGTTCGGTCCCGGGTTTAAGACGCATGCCAAAGATTGGTATTATCTGAAAACGCATCCGTTGGAAGGAGATCGCATTGAACGGCGGGATTTACCGCGTCAACCGGGGCGAGACGGAAAGCCGACGGATTATCATAACATAAAAGAGTCGGATAAAGTAACGCGTGTCAGTATTTCCACCCAAACGGCATTAGAAACGGCGCCGCAGAAACCTGATCAAACGAAAGCGCCGAAAAAATCGGCTTATGTCCTGACCAAAGACGTTCCTTTGTTGAATATTACAATCGGAAAAGGTCGATAAGATGTTAACACCGGAACATTTGGATTTAGCGGCGAAGCGTGTTTTGACATCCGATGAAAAAGTCCGTTATGCCGAATTGAAACGGGACAGTTATCTTGCGCGGATGAAAGAGGCCGAAAATCACGCCGTTCTCATGGCTTTCGTCGCGGCGGGTGCCGTCGTGTGCGGTGTGTTGGCACCGCCGGCTTTGTTGCCTTCGTTGGCCGTAACGGGGATGCTTTTGCATGCGGCATGGGTTCAATTTGAACAGGTTCCGGCGGCTCAAAAACAACTGAATTTATTTAATCGATTGAATCCGGAATCTTGGTTTCAAAAAGAACAAAACGCACGTCGTTATCAGATGCAGAAAAAAGCGTTGAAACAAGCTTCGTCTCATCGGGAAAAAATGGCGGTGTTGATAGATCAATTGGACGAAGAAATCACGTGGCAGGATGATACGCGCGTGGAAGGGACGCGGTTGACGTTGCGCGAAAATGTGTGGAATTTGAAACGCGGTGTTAAAGAAGAAGTGGCGTTGGCCGGATTAACGATGCTGGCTTCCGGCTTTGTCTCGGCGCCGGTTTTGGGGAGCGTTCTGTTCGGACTTTGTGCCGTCAGCGCCATTACGGCAAAAGTGGATGCTCATGTGCGTGTTCGATACGGGTATGATAAATGGAGCAAGCGGCTTCATCAGGCGCAAAGAGCGTTGGAACAAGAACGGCCGTTGATGCGTGAAATGCTTCAACAGGTCGGCAACGAATATACGTTTGATTTGCCGGTTATTTCGACTCAAAAAAAGAACTTGCCGCAGAACAACGAGCACACCAAAGATTAATAAACGTCGGACGCTTGGATAAGTAAATCCATATCCTGCGGCATCGGCGCAGAGAATGAAACTTCTCGTTGAAAACGCGGGTGAATAAAACTTAAAAAACCGGCATGCAATGCCTGACGCGGGAAAAGCCGTAAAATTTCGGGCGTTCCTTTCGGTGCGGATCCGTAAACAGCATCACCGAGCAAAGGATGTTTGATGGACGTCATGTGAACCCGGATTTGATGCGTGCGTCCGGTTTCCAATTGACATTCAATCCAACAGGCTTTTCCGTTAAACAACGGCTTGACCACATGATAATGCGTGACGGCCGGTTTTCCACCCGTAGCAACAATGGCCATTTTCTGACGATTGACGGGACTGCGCCCGATATTGCCGCGTATGGTTCCGGAAACGGGTGGCACGCCGTAGACAAAAGCCTGATAAATCCGTTTGATGCTATGCACGGCAAATTGTTCAGATAAAGCTTGATGCGTGAAATCATTTTTGGCAATAACCAAAACGCCGCTGGTATCTTTGTCAATTCGATGAACGATGCCGGGGCGTTTGACGCCGCCGATGCCGGATAAAGAATCACCGCAATGCGCCAACAAAGCATTGACTAATGTACCGCTGGTATTACCGGCACCCGGATGAACGACCATGCCGGCCGGTTTGTTAATGACGATTAAGTCGGCGTCTTCATATAAAATATCGAGCTTTATTTTTTCGGGCAACGGATCAGCCGGTTCCGCCGGCGGTTGTGTGATTTCAAAAACTTGGCCGGTTGTGACTTTGGCATCCGCAGGCAGTGCAGGTGTCACAAATCCCTGCGTCAGCAAGGCGCCGATCCGCGTTCTTGAAAAATCCGTTGCGCCGGCCAGAAATTTATCAACCCGTAATCCCTGTTCCGCCGGTGTGACAGGGCGTGTTTTGAAAGTGTTTGTCATGATTTGCTTTTAGCATATTTCGGCCGGTTTGGCAAAGGGTAAATTTTTCGGATGTTTTAACTAAAAATTCACTATTGCCTTTGCATAATAAAGGAGCAAATCTTTTGGGAAGAGGATTGAAAAGCGTGGTTTTAAACCGTATGAAAAGCAGAATGACTTTATTCTTGCCGGCCTTTTGTTTCGCGGCAGGCTTGTTTGGCATGCTTTTATTGCCTTTTCCCGTTGTTGCCAATGATATAGCAGATATAGATGCGGATTCTTCTCCTTTAGTCTATGAAGAAGTTCGCCAAACATATGAAACGCGTTTGGCTCATCAGGTTCAAACGTTACTTGAAAAAGTGGTCGGCCCCGGTCATGTCAGCGTTTCCGTTCGGGCGGATTTGAATTTTAATCAAAACAGCGTCAATAATGAAGTCATTGACCCGGATATGCCCGTTGTTGCTTCTTCCAAAATCAACGGTGCGCAGGAAGAAACGGTTTATGCTTTTTCTAAAAGAGTCACACGGCAAACCCAAAAAGGCGGATTTGTATCAAAAATGTCGGTTGCCGTGTTGGTTGATTCATCTGTGCCGCCGACGGTTTTGCCACGATTGCAGGCATTGGTTCAAACGGCTGTCGGATTTGATGCGGCGCGTGGAGATCAAATTGAAATCATGACGGCTTCCTTTAAAGAAAGCGCATGGCAAACGGCTTTAAACGGGCCGCTTGTCCGGGTCTTGGAGTTTGCGTTTTTGATTCTGGCCTTGTTGGCGGCGATTGTCTTTATTTTGTATAAAAGTTTTCGGCCGGTTCCGCATGTTTCGGCGCCGATGCCGGATTTTGCACAGCCTGAAAAAACGGCTCGGATGCGGGCAGCCTCTTCCCAAGAAACGCCCGATGATGCCGTGCCGATTTTAAAACAGGTTCATGACCGCATTAACCAAAATCCGCAAGATGCGGTAACGGTTATTCGATCATGGCTGTATCAGGGCGGCGAGGAGGTTTCCGATGGTTGAAACGCCTTTGACGTATAAAAACCTGACCGGGCATCAAAAAATTGCGATTTTTCTTTTGGCTGTGGGCGAAGATGCGATTCAAAAGATTTTTACGCAAATGGATGACGATGAAATCCGCGAAATTTCCATTGCAATGGCGGGGCTCGGCAAAGTCGGCAGTGATGTGACGCAGCAGGTCTTGGAAGAATTTTCTAAAAACCTGGAAACGCCCGTGACATTGATGGGCAGTTTTGAAGGAACGGAAAAACTGCTTCAAAAAGTATTACCAGATTCTCGGCAAAAAGAAATTTTGGATGAAATTCAAGGGCCGGCCGGCCGCACGATGTGGGACAAGTTGGAAAACGTTAACGAAGAAGTGGTTGCGGCTTATTTAAAAAATGAGTATCCGCAGACGGTTGCTGTGATTTTATCACGGTTAAGTCCGACGTTTGTTGCCAAAGTGATGGCTTATCTGCCCGAGGCTTTTGCCACCGACGTAATCATGCGCCTGATGCGGTTGGAAAATGTGCAAAAAGATGTGCTTGAAAGCATTGAACAAACGCTTCGAACGGACTTTATGTCGTCTTTGACGCAAAGCGAAGCGCAAGACGGTCCCGAACGGGTGGCGGAGATTTTCAATAATTTAGATCGCGGAACCGAAAACCGGCTGATGACGGCTTTGTTTGAACGCAATCGAGAAGTGGCCGAACAAGTCAGGTCTTTGATGTTTACGTTTGAAGATTTGATGCGGCTGGATGACCAATCCATCCAAATGGTTTTGCGTCATACGGAACGGGGTCAGGTCGCGTTGGCGTTAAAAGGGGCTTCGGAGCAGGTTAAAAACGCCATTATGCGGAATATGTCCGAGCGGGCTCGGATTATGTTGGCCGAAGACATGGAAGCGATGGGAGCCGTTCGGCTTCGGGATGTGGATAAAGCGCAATCGGATATCGTTCTGAAGGCCAAAGAATTGGCGGTTCAAGGCGATATTCTCATTCCGGGAACGCAAGAAGTTGAAGAAATGGTAGAATAGGACAATCAACATGAATGAAAAACAAAAAGCAGAATTTTTAAAATTAGCCGAAAAAACAATTGAAGCGGGCAAAAGCGCCGTACAAAAAGAAGAAAGTGTGTTGGAACCTTTGTATGATGTGCCTGTTTCGGTGACGGCGGTGTTAGGCAAAACGGTTATGCCGATTCATGAATTGTTGAAGTTAGGGCCGGGTGCCGTGATTGAACTGGATAAGCATGTGGGGGACAGCATCGATATTTATGTCAACAATCGGTTGATTGCCAAAGGCGAGTTGGTTTCTCAAGGCGATCGATTGGGCATTACGATGACAGAAATCGTCAAGGCTTGACAAGGGGGGACACATGAAAAAAACGCGCATTTTTGCTAATCGGTTGTCTTTTTTGGATCCGTCGGTTTTAATCGGATTAACCGGCGCTTTTCTTTTTATCGGGGCAGCCATGATGATGGGCGGTTCTTTTTCATCATTTATGAACAAACCGTCTTTGTTGATTGTTTTCGGAGGAACGTTTTTTGCTTGCTTGGCCAGTTTTTCATTGGCAGATTTGGGCAAAACGGTTTGGATTGTTTTAGGCTTGCTTATTCGCCGGGAAAGAGCCGTTCAAAATGTGGCCGTTCAAATCATCAAAGGGTCGGAAATCGCCTATACCAGCGGTATTTTGCAATTACAACAAACCTATTTGGATCAAATTCGAACCATTCCGTTTTTAAAAGAAGGGGTGTCCTGTTTAATTGACGGGATGAGCGGGGCGGATTGCCAGGAATTGATGAAGCGACGGATGATGTCGGCTTATGCGGCTCGGATGAATGCGGCGGCCGTTTTGAATAAAGCCGGAGAAATCGCTCCCGCAATGGGATTGATCGGGACATTAATCGGGTTGGTACAGATGTTGTCGAATTTATCGGATCCGACCACCATCGGGCCGTCGATGTCGGTTGCTTTGATTACGACATTTTACGGGGCTTTGTCGGCATACGTCGTATTTTTGCCTTTGGCGTCGAAGTTGCAAAGAGATGCTCAAAAAGAATTACAGCTCAATCAAGTGTGCTTGGTGGGTCTGAATGCCATTGACAAATTGGAAAACCCGCGTCGGACGGAAATTGAATTGAACAGTGCATTGCCGCCGGATGCGCAAATTATGTATTATCGCGGAACAACGGCGAAAACGGCATAGGAGAAACGGGTTTTATGAAAATCAAAACATACGTTGCACCGACTGTTGCAGGAGCTATGGAGCTGATCCGAAAAGATTTCGGCAGCGATGTTTTGATTATTTCAAACCAACATGTCAAAGAAGGCGTTCGTTTGACGGTTGGCGTTGAAGAAGAAATTTCCGAACATGAAATTGAAGAAGCTTTGTTCGGCCCGGTTGACGAACAATCTTTGTTGCGCGTGAAAGAGGCTTTGGAGGCGCATCGCGTTCCGGATATTTTAATTGAGCGGATTTTACTGGCCGCTCGTGAATATACCGATGAAGCGGATTTGACGCTTTTGTTGAGCAAAGCTTTGGAACGTGTTTTTAAATTTTATTCGTTGCCGCCGCATACGTCCAAGCGTGCTTTTATGTTGGTAGGCGCAAGCGGATCGGGCAAAACGATTGCCGTCGCGAAAATGGCGGTTCGCGCTAAAATGGCCGGCAAAAAAATCGGCGTGATTACGACAGACATGAAACGCGCCGGAGCAGTGGAACAATTGTCTGCCTTTACCAAAATTTTGGAAGTGGATTTAGTCAAAATCCGCAAGCCGGAATTGTTAAAAGAAGCCGTTGAAGGATTGCGAACTCTGTCAGATATGATTGTGATCGACAGCCCGGGAATAAACCCGTTCAAAGCATCTGATCTTGATTTTTTAATGAATTTAAAAGGCAATATAGAAGGATTGGAACCGATTTTGGTGATGTCGGCCGGTGCGGATGCTTTTGAAGCCGCCGATATGGCAGAAGCGTTTTTACCGCTTGGTTGTAAACGGTTGTTGCCGACACGGTTGGATTTAGCCCGCCGGTTCGGCAGTATTTTATACGCGGCGCAGACGAATTCGCTGGGATTATGTGATGCCGGAACGAGTCCGCATGTGTCTCAAGGGTTGTGTCCGATGGACGCTTTGTCGTTGGCGCAAATGATGTTATCTCAAGAATAAGGGGTTGATGATGAATATTTCTCGCATTCTGTCTTTACCGCAAAAACTGTCAATGGCGCCCAAAGCGGCGCAGCATCACAAAGGCCGCAATATGATTGCGATTGCTTCCGGAAAAGGCGGTGTCGGTAAAACATGGTTGTCCATTACGCTGGCGCATGCTTTTGCTAAAGAGGGATTGAAAACGCTTTTGTTTGACGGCGATTTGGGTTTGGCGAATGTGGATATTCAACTGGGGTTGGTGACGCCGTATGATTTGGGTTCGGTCATTACCGGACGTGTACCATTGACACAGGCCATTGTCCCGTGCGAACCGTGCGGCTTTGATGTCATTGCCGGCCGGTCGGGATCCGGCAGCTTGGCCAATATTCCATTGTCTCGATTGCAATTGATTTTTGATGATTTACAATTGTTGGCGTCTCAATACGATAAAGTCATCATTGATTTGGGCGCTGGTGTTGAAAAAGCAGTTCGCTTATTCGCCGGCAATGCGGGAACGTTGGTCGTTGTGTGTACGGATGAACCGACGTCTTTAACGGATGCATATGCTTTTATTAAAATTATTTCCCGTGAAAACCCGGATGTTGACATTAAAGTTGTCGTCAATTCGGCCAATACGTACCGAGAAGGCGAAAAAACATATGCCACTTTGTTGAAAGCATGCCAAGGGTTTTTAAAGATTTCTCCGGCGTTGGCCGGCATTGTTCGTCGAGACACACGTGTGCGAGATTCTATTCGGTCTCAAACTTCTATGTTGACGAGCTATCCGAATGCGGAAGCCACCGGAGATGTTTTAAAAATCGCCGAAAATTTGAAGTAAAAATCAACAAAATCGTGAAAATTAACGGATTTACATTTTTTCTTGGTCTTTTCTTGACTTTTGTGCATAAAAACTCTATCTGTAAAGAATAATATTTTAGGATAGAAAGGTTAAACGGTTCATGTTAAAACAACTACTCGGGTCATCCAACGACAGATACATCAAAAAATTAAGAAAAACAGTCGATAAAATCAATGCGTTAGAACCGCAAATGGAAAAAATGTCTGATGAACAATTGAAAAATCAGACGGTTTTGTTTCGGGAACGATTGGCAAAAGGTGAAGTGTTGGATGATTTATTGGTCGAAGCGTTTGCAACGGTGCGGGAAGCGGCTAAAAGAACGTTGGGTCAACGGCACTTCGACGTTCAATTAATCGGCGGGATTGTCTTGCATAAAGGACAAATTGCCGAAATGAAAACCGGGGAAGGCAAAACATTGGTCGCGACTTTGGCCGTGTACTTAAATGCGTTGTCTCAAAAAGGCGTTCATGTGGTGACGGTGAACGATTATTTGGCTCGCCGAGATGCGGATTGGATGGGACAGGTCTATCGGTTTTTGGGGCTGACCGTCGGGTGTATTTACCATGATTTGGACGGTGAAGGACGTAAAGCGGCGTATGCTTGCGATGTAACGTACGGGACGAATAACGAATTGGGGTTCGATTATCTGCGCGACAACATGCGGTTTTCGTTAAAGGACATGGTGCAACGGCCGTTTAACTATGCGATTGTCGACGAAGTGGACAGCATTTTGATTGATGAAGCGCGGACACCGTTGATTATTTCCGGCGCCGCGGAGGATTCTTCCGAACGGTACAAAGCGGTTGATAAACTGATGTACAAAATTCGGCCGGAACATTATGAAAAAGATGAAAAAAACAAACAAATCAGTTTTACGGAAGCCGGCAATATTTACATGGAGCAATTGTTGCAGGAAGCCGGTTTGATTCAAGGCGGGCTTTATGATTTGGCGAACATTTCGTTTGTGCATCATGTGGAGCAGGCTTTACGGGCGCATAAAATGTTTACGCGCGATGTGGATTATATTGTCAAAGACGACAAGGTTGTCATTATTGATGAATTTACCGGCCGTATGATGGAAGGCCGTCGGTATTCGGACGGATTGCATCAGGCTTTGGAAGCCAAAGAAAATGTGACCATTCAGGCAGAAAACCAAACGTTGGCGTCGATTACATTCCAAAATTATTTCAGAATGTATCCGAAGTTGGCCGGGATGACCGGAACGGCGATGACGGAAGCCGGCGAATTGGACAGCACGTATAACTTGCGTGTTGTGGAGATTCCGACAAATCGGCCTGTGGCGCGTCAAGATTTTAATGACGAAATTTACGGGACGGAAAAGGAAAAATACAAAGCGATTATTGATGAGATTGAAGCGGCGCATGCGCGGCGTCAGCCTGTTTTGGTTGGGACGGCGTCGATTGAACGGTCTGAATATTTGGCCGAACTGTTGCGTCAAAAAACAAAATTGCGGTTTGAAGTGTTAAATGCACGCCATCATGAACGGGAAGCTTACATTGTCGCACAAGCCGGTGCGCCCGGGGCGATTACGATTGCAACAAATATGGCCGGCCGCGGAACGGACATTAAGTTGGGCGGTAACGTCGAGATGCGGTTGAAAGAAGAATTAGAGGGTATCACTGATGAAGCGGAAATCCAACGGATAACGCAAAAAATCGAACAGGAAGTGGCAGCCGGGCATAAAGAAGTTTTGGAGGCGGGCGGATTGTACGTCATCGGAACGGAACGGCATGAAAACCGCCGCATTGACAATCAGTTGCGGGGACGCGCCGGTCGTCAGGGAGATCCGGGCAAATCCAAATTCTATGTGTCTTTGGAAGATGATTTGATGCGGATTTTCGGGGCGGATCGGTTAAAAGGGTTGTTGAAGACTTTTAAATTCAAGGAAGGCGAAGCCATCAAGAGTCCTTTGATTTCAAAGGCGATTCAAAAGGCTCAACAAAAAGTGGAAGCCTATCATTTCGATGTTCGGAAGAACCTGTTGAAATTCGATGACGTGATGAATGACCAACGAAAAGTCATTTATGATCAGCGCAAAGAATTATTGCAAACGGATGATGTTTCCGAAATGGTGCGCGGGATGCGTCATGAAGTGATTGAAGACATGGTTGTATCGACGATGCCGCCGAAAACCAATGTGGATGAGTGGGATTTAAAAACGCTCCGGAACGAATGTATCCGATTGTTGGCATTGGATTTGCCGATTGACGATTGGGTGAATAAAGAAGATGTTTCAACGGAACCGATGATCGAAAAAATCACACATGTTTCGGATGAAATGATGGCCAAGAAGCACCAGGATTTTGATGCATCTGTTGTGCATGCTTTGGAAAAAAGCGTGTTATTGCAGATTTTGGACCAAACATGGAAAGAGCATTTACAATCGTTGGATTTTTTAAAGCATGCAATCGGGTTGCGGGCATACGGTCAACGCGATCCGTTGAATGAATACAAACGGGAATCGTTTACGTTGTTTGCGGATATGTTGGCGCGGGTTCGGGAACGTGTAACGTTGATTTTGACACATGCGCAATTGACGTTTGCCCCGCCGGAACCGGTTGAAACGCCCAAAGGAGAAAAGATTGATTTTTCCAAAATCGGGCGCAATGATCCGTGTCCGTGCGGCAGCGGCAAAAAGTTCAAACATTGCCACGGTGCGATTGCTTAAGAAACGGGGAGCCGATCGGCTCCCTTTTTTTATTCGAAACGAATGACTAATTTTTTTTGATATAAATCAGCCATAAGCTGTAATGTATGAATCCAGATATCGGCTTTGCCGATTTCCATGCGTTCAATACAGGTGCCGGATAAAAAGGTGGGGGAGTTTAACAGGCCGTGAAAACGCGGCTGCGCGAACAATGCCGGTATAACAGGAAACTGCATAACAGCAAGGGGTCATTTTAAATTGCTTATTTATTCGGATACAATTCGGCCAATGGTGCTTTTTTCTTTCGGCGCCGGTCGGGGCGCATCATCGCCGCAAAAAACAAGAGTACTGCGCCGATAAAACCGATGCTGAGGCCGGCGATGAAAAATAACCAATTATTTTCTTTGGCATACAGCGGGCGTTCCGGCGGCAACAAAGGCGCGCTTTGAATGTGTTCGGCTTGTTGATAAGGTGGTTCTTGAACGGCCGAAACCGCTGCCCCGAAAATTTGAAAAGTTTTGCCCGCGACGGAGGCCGTCTTTTCCGTCCCGTTCGCCACATCAAACCATGTCATTGTCAATGGCGGTACGGTTGCCGTTCCGTTTTGAACGGGAACCAAAACAAACGATTGTTCCATAATGCCGATCAGGCCTTTTTCATCCACATAATTTTCTTTTTTACTTTGCCCCGGATAGACTTTGAAAAACGGCGTATCCGTCATGGTTAAGTCCGGAATCTTGGTGCCTAACACCCCTCTGGCACGCACAACAATCGTCCGCGTAACGGCGTCTCCGGCTTTGATTTCATCCGTCGTTGGCGTCAATGTTTCTTCCATGACAACATGTGTCGACGGCAACCACCATTTGCCGGCCATGAAAGCCGGGCGTTCTTTGACCGTTAAAACCATCGGTTCACTGCGAACATAGACTTCTTTGCGTTGGGAAGCCAAATCCGCATAAATAAATCCCGGTTCAAACCCGAATGAAGAAAACACATCCGAAGAAACGCCGGTTCTTTCCTGGTACACATGCCCTCTGAAAGAAGCCGGTTCCACCGTGAAAGTGCCCGCTTTGGATGGGAAAATCACATATTGCCGGGAAAATTTATGATACGTTTTACCGTTTTCCTGAACCGTTGATAAAGGCAAATCTCGAATATCTTGAATTTCGGCATCTTTTAAAACAGGGGGCGCAAAATCTCCGTCCGTTAAACCGGATCGGTCAAACACCGAAACGGTGTAAATGACTTCCTGCCCTTCATAAACGGTTTTCGGCGCCATTTCTGATCGAATGAATAAATCAATGTTGGATGCCTTTGTCGATGCTGGATTAACAATGACCGTTATCGGTTCGGTTTTTTCGCCGCCCCAAGTCAAAGCCGGAATGGTGATGTCTCCGGTTTTTAACGGAATTAAGTTGATGCCGGCCGTATAAGTTGTCTGCATTTTTCCGTTGATAATGGATGTGTTTTGCAGCGTGCTTTGACCGCCCAACACAAACGCATCGGACAAGATGTTAAAATTCGGAGCGCCGTCTTTTCGGCTGTCCGAAACGACTTTTAATTCGATGCTTTGGCCTTCGGTGGCGACGGATCGATTGACGGTGGCTGTAATTTTCGCCTGTGCCGACAGAGCCCAACAAAGCATCATCAATAAACATAAAATAGGTTTCATCTGATTTGCTCCTTGTATTGGCGATAAAGCCGATATTTTAAAACGCGTCCCGGATCGCTTTGAACACGGTCGAGCCATTCTTGTTGTTGTTGCATGTCTTGCGTGACGGGGCGTTCTTGTCGGTCGGAAGTATCGGAATGACCGGACGGTTGAGGCCGTTGTTGTCCGGAAGGTTCTTGCAACGGTTTTTCCTGATCGGCTTGAGGTGTATCCGATGCATCCGGTTCTTCGGACTGTGCTTGCATTTCGGAAGAATCGGAAGCATTTTGAGAGTCTCGTTGATCGGAAGAGCCGTCGTTTCGAGTGTCCGAAGCGCCTTGCCCGCCTGTATCATCAGTCTTATCCTTTTGTCCGGCCGCTTCGTTTTGACCGTCCCCCTGTTGCGGCGGTGGAGGCGGTTGTTGTTTTTTTAAGTATTCCAAATTAAAGCGGGCATCTTGGTGCGCGGGATTAAGCTTGAGCGCTTGTTCATACGCGTCGATAGCTTTATCTATCTGTCCCACGTGCGCCCAAGCGTTGCCGGCGTTATAAAAACCATCGGCCGTCGGATCTGTTGAAAACAAACCGGCGGCTTTTTCATATTGTCCGTTACGATAAGCTTTGACAGCCTGCATCTGGGTTTGATAGGTTTCTTGTTCTTGGCGTAAAAACGGGGAGGCTGCTTGAGGCGATCCGGATAAACAAATCATCAGCAACACGCTCCACAAAACGCCGGGTTTAAAAACAAAAGCAACCAAAATAACGGCCGGCAAAAGCATGTAAATGCCGACATCCCGGTAAATCGGAATGCTTTCGTCTGCCTTTTTAAAATCCGTCGGCACCGTTTCGGGAAGCAGCGTTTGTAAATCCGTGTTGTCCAGCGTGTGATAAGCAAATCGGGCATGAAATGAAAGTTTTTCTTTCGGCAGGAAAGTTAAATACGGTGTTCCGTCCGGATCTTCCCAGAAAACACCGTTTCCCAAATCGGCGGGGACTTTGTCCGAAGTCCCGATGCCCAAAATCGAAACCGGATAGGGTGATTTTAAGGCTGCCTGCATGATCGGTTTTTCATCGACAATGCCGCCGGTGATGAGCAAAATTTGTCCGGTTGTCAAACCGCTTTGTTGCAGCAGAAGAACAGCCTGATGAATGCCGGCCGCCGGGTTGCTGCCGATAATCGGAACAACTTGACGGGAAAGCGTGGGAATGATGTTTTGGAATAAAGCCGTGTCCTGCGTCAACGGCAGTGCCGTGTATGCATATTGATCCGTGATGACTAATCCGACCAGTGTTTCATGTTGCATTTTAAGCAGGTCGAACAGCTTTAATCGCGCGGTGAACAGCTTTTGTTCCGTCATGGCCGGGGACATGTCCAACACAACGACCAATCCTTTTTGACGGACTGCCGTTTCAACGGTCGTTTTATAAAAAGCCGGGCCGGCTGCCGCCAGAGTCAGCCAACACCAAAGTCCCAGCAAAAAGAAAAGCATTTTTTTGGACAACCCGGCGGATTGTAAGCGCACCATCACATGCGGCATCAAGTGAGGATCCAACACTTGTTTCCACGCGCTTTGGAAAAAGCCGGATCGATAGCCTTTATAAATAAAGAACAACGGGATTAAAAGCAGTAAAAAAGCCCAAGGTCTTAAGAAAATCATGATGACCTGCCTTTCAGGGCGAACCCGGTTGCCAACAGCAGTAAACCGATAACCAGCGGAACATAAAATAATTCCGTCACCGGGCGAATGGTTTTTTCTTCCGATTGAACCGGTTCCAACATATCCAGCTTTTGGTAAATGCGTTCCATGTCGGCCGTTGTTTTGGCGCGGAAGTAGTGACCGCCGGTTTGGTTGGCTATTTTTTGCAAGGTTGCTTCATCTAAATCCTGCGACGGATTTTGCATTTTCATGCCGAAGAAAGACCACACCGGAATTTGTTCGGCGCCGATACCGATGGTATAAATTTTAACGCCGGTTTGTTTGGCGATTTCCAAAACTTTATCCGGTGTCAATTGACCCGCGTTAGCATATCCGTCGGATAATAAAACAATGACTTTGGAAGCGGCCGGCAGATCTTTCATATTCTTTAAAGCCAGCGCCAGCGCGTCCCCCATGGCCGTTCTGGAACCCGCGATGCCTAAATCAACTTCGGTCAGCATTTGTTTGGCCGTTTCAACATCAGGCGTCAACGGGACATAAACATACGCTTCTTCCCCGAACAAAACCAATCCGACGGCGTCGCCTTTACGCCGGGTTAAAAAATCATCAGCCAAGACTTTAACCATGTGCAGACGGGAAACGGGCTTGCCGTTCATCAGGAAATCTTGTTCCGCCATCGAATCGGATACATCCAAAACCAACATCAAATGCCGGTATTCGGTCGGAACCATTTGAATGTTGCCGATGTATTGCGGCCGCATGGTCGCGCCGATCAGACACAACCATCCCAAAATCAACAGCGTATGAATTCGGGTGATCGGCACGCCGGTTCCGATGTGCGCTAATTTTTCTTTGAACGGATCAAAAAACGGAACCCACAGAGAATCTGTTTCCTGCTTTTCGGAAATTTGTCGGCGCCGCCCGTACAAAACAACCCACGGCAGCGGCAACAACAAAGCAGCAAATGGCCAAAGAAATTGAAACATGATTACCCTCTTTTTTCCAATATAAGAGGTTTTTTATTTTTTTTAAAGAGCGGATTTAGCTTTCTTCATTAAATTTTGCGTTTACCAACGCTTCCAAAGCGTGCTGCGCGTCCGCTTCATCGTCTCCGTCACAAAAAACATCAATGGTTGTTCCTTTGGCGGCAGCCAACATCATCAATCCCATAATGGAACGACCCGATACGCGTTGGCCGTCCTTTTCCACCCAAATATCGGCCTTGAACCGGTCGGCTTCTTTAACAAAAGCAGAAGCCGCTCTGGCATGTAAACCGCGGACGTTTTGAATTTCTAACACACAATGGACAGACATTTAAACCAACAACTCCGATGCAATGTTAATGTATTTTCGGCCGGCTTCTCTGGCTTCGTTAATGGCTTCTTTTAACGGTTTTTCCCGTTCGCGCACCAACTTGATCAACATCGGCAGATTCAGTCCGGCCAAAACTTCCACCGGGCGACCTTCCATGACGGAAATAGCCAAATTAGACGGTGTTCCGCCAAACATGTCCGTTAAAATCGCAACACCGTCGCCGGTATTTAATTTTTCAACCTTTGACAAAATTTCGGCCCGCTTTTCTTCCATGTCATCCGACGCCAAAATACAAACCGCATCAACGTTTTGCTGCATGCCGACAACATGCTCCATCGCCAAAATCATTTCTTCAGCCAAACGGCCATGTGAAACCACCAATATACCAATCATCTTCTTATCCTTTTCCTGTATAGTATGGATATACGCTTTTTTTTATTTTTTTTCAAGGAAAAACAATTCCGGCCGGTTTAAAACCGTTTTTATTTTAACGGGTGTGGATGCGTCAAAAGCGCACAATTTCAACAGCGGAATCATTTGCCCCGCTATTTCGTAAAAGTGTGGTTCCGGCAAGCGTTCAACTTGTTCGGCCGGCACGAGTTCAACGACTAATTGAACAGGGCTGGCGGAACAAAAAGGCAGGGTGACAATGCCGACGCCCCGGATTTCCAAAAGCCCTTCAATCGCTGCCGGCGGATGCGCGGTTAAAACACCGTCGTTGATTTGTAAATCAACCTGATCATCCGCAACCAATACGCCGCCCAGTTCAATCAAACGCAGGGCTGTATCGGATTTGCCGGCGCCCGGTTTGCCGATCAGCAGAACGGCCTTTTGATTCATTTCGACACATGTTGCATGCAATAGCATTTTTCTTTCCTTTTTGATTTTACGATAAACCTTTTAAAATGACTTGTCAAAGGGCTCTGATTTGAGTATGCTTCTTGTGACGGGCTGTTCGTGTAGCTCAGCAGGATAGAGCACAGGATTCCTAATCCTGGGGTCGTGGGTTCGACTCCCGCCACGAACGCCAAAAAAAGGGAAAACATGTTCAAAACAAAAGCGCCGGAATTATATTTGCTTGAAACGTTGGAGCGCATTTCCAAAATCGGAATGCCTTTTTACGGCGTTTATGTCGGTATGTCCATGTTGATGCCGGCCAACCGCGGATATCGGCAGTTGGAAATTGTATCTAAATTGTTCGATCCGCTGCTGGCCAATGATCAAAGCCGCTTGTTTTTGTTGTCAAACAAGGATTTTGTTCTTGTCGGAACCCAGATTTCTTTAGAAGCAATTGAAGAAGTCCTTTATCAAATTAAAAGTTTGTTCGCCGATGATCCGGCTTTGGCGCGCGGGCAGGAAAATACATTTGAACAGATCTTCTTTTTGGATAAAGATATCGAACGTTTGAAGGCGTTGGTTCATGAAAAAACGCCGGATGCCCCGACTCAGCCGGTTTCGCCGTTCGCACAGGAACCTGCTCCGTTTGATCCGGAAATTTTGGATACGTTGTTGGGGAAATTAGAAAATTTAAATACAATCGATTTTATCCGTCGTCAGTCGGTTTTGGCGCTCAACCCGCAAAAGGGCAATACCATTTTGTTTCAAGAGTTTTACACCTCTATTTTACAATTACAGCAAAAGCTATGCCCGATTTGTGATTTGTGTTCGGATAAATCTTTGTTCAATCAATTGACGCAGACATTGGATCGGCGCATGTTGGCGGCTTTGTCGAATCCGGGGTTAACCAATTATCCGCCGGCCATCAGTTTGAATTTAAATATGTCGACGGTTTCTACGTCTATTTTTGAACGTCTGACACAGGTTTGGCCGACACCGATTATCATTGAATTGCAGATTGCCGATATTTTCCATGATATGCATCGGTATCGGGAGATGTCCGGAAAAATGAAAGAACGCGGTCACCGGATTTTGATCGACGGGTTGTCAGCCGTGGATTTAAGTTATCTGGATGTTTTGTTGTTAAAACCGGATTTTATCAAATTGTTTTGGTCGCCGGTTTGGGAAAATGTTCCGGCTCAGGCGTTGTTGGAACCGTATTTGAATAATGCTTCCGTAGACGTCATTTTGGCGCGTTGCGGATCCGAAGAAGCTTTGAAATGGGGCACGCAGCAGGGCATTCAAAATTTCCAAGGGCATTACATTGATGCGGTTTTGGGGGCGCTGACTAAAAATGCCTGTACGTTCGGTCAGGAATGTACTTTGGCATCGTGTATGGCCTGCCGCCGAACGCTGTCGGACAAAGTGCGCCGCCAGTGTGTTCATTTAAAACATTTGGATGCGATGCCGCAGGTAAAGGTGATATAAATGGCGTATCGATATTCGGATTTAACGGCCTTTTTGGAAAAAATGAAACCTTCGGGCGTGAAAGGATGGATTTTGTACGTTCCGTTGAATCGGTTGCGGCAAGTGTTGGAAGCGCAGCAGGTTCAGGAACTTATTCAAATGCTGCTTGTTTTTGAATCCGAAAAGCTGTGTCGGTTGTTTTACGAAAATGAAGATGCGTTTATTTATTTCGGCCAGACGCGCGAAGACGACATTCAGGCGCTTGTTCTGAAGATGAATTTCAGGTGTGGTTTTGAACCGATGTCGCAAGAGGCGGGATTTCAAATATTCAATTTGGAACGGCAGGAAGATTTTGTTTTAGGATTGTTGGATAAGCAGAAAAAGCAAATGCCGACTCTGGCTTCTCCGCTGACGCCGATTTTTCAACAAGCGACTCAATTGATGCCGTTTACGCCGACGCTTTTGGCGCAGTTGGAAAAAGCTCTGTTGCATGCGGATTTGTCCAATATCATCCGCCATCAGCCGGTGTGTGCGATTGTGGGCAAGTCTCCGCCGATGGAATTGTTTGAAGAAGTATATGTTGCCATATCGGATTTGAAAAAAGCCGTTTGCCCGAATGTGGATGTTTTCCAGGCGCCGTGGTTATTTAATCGGTTGATGGAAACATTGGATAAGCGTGTTTTGGAAAATGTCATTCACCATGACGGCGGTGCTTTTACGAAGAATTTCAGCCTGAATTTAACAGTAAAAACGCTTTTAGGGTCAGATTTTCAAAAGTTTGATGACAGTATTGATCCGTCCCATAAACAAACAATTTTGTTTGAATTAAAACAAAGCGATGTTTTGGCGGATATTCCGGCTTATTTAACAGCCTGCCAAACGGCGCACAGCAAAGGATATCGCGTTTGTTTGGATATGGTGACGTTTGAATCGCTTCCGTTTATTCAACGGGAAAAGTTGGGATTGGATATGATTAAAATCATTTGGTCGTCATCCGTGCTTCAAACGCCTGTGTCGGATGCGTTGCGTGCAGCCGTCAAAGCCGTTGATCCGATGCGGATTATTTTATGTCATGTGGACGACAAAAACGCTATTGAATATGCGAAAGAACTGGGCATTTCGTTCTTCCAAGGATATTACATTCAAAAGCTGCTCTATAAGACACCCAAAGCCGTGAAAGCCAACCGGATTTAAGGGGAAGGGGATTCCCCTTGATTTTAGGCGTGCATGAACGCCGAAATTTTATCGAAAGCCTTGGCTTCAATCTGGCGAACGCGTTCGCGGCTGATGTTGAATTTTTTGCCTAAATCTTCCAAAGTCGTCGGTTCGTCAGTTAAGAACCGTTCACGGACAATGCTTTGTTCCCGTTCGCTTAACGTAGCAATGGCTTTAGCCAATTTCGCGTTGCGGATATTTGATTCTTCGCGCTCTGCCAAGACTTCTTCAACCGTGTCCGATCCGTCGGTCAACAAAGCCTGTTTTTCGACTTCCGAATCTTCATAGGTCATTTCATTCAACGACGTATCGCCGTGCAACCGTTGTTCCATATCCCAAATGTCTTGTTCGTTGACACCTAATTGTTTGGAAATTTTTTGAACCGTGTCCGTATCCAAGGCCGTGTTATGATAAAGACCTAATTTGGCCTTGATTTTGCCCAGGTTGTAAAATAACCGTTTTTGCGTGGCGACGGTTCCGATTTTGACCAATGACCAAGATTTTAAAATAAAGTCGGAAATGGCGGCTTTAATCCACCAAATGGCGTAAGTCGACAAGCGAAATCCTTTGTCCGGGTCGAATTTTTTAATGGCTTGCATCAAACCGATATTGGCCTCGCTGATGAGGTCTGCCAGCGGTAAACCGTAATGTCTGAACGACAAAGCGACTTTGGCCGCCAGCCGTAAATGAGAAGTCGTTAATTCATGCGCAGCTTCCAAATCATCATATTCTTGGTAACGTTTGGCCAGCATGTATTCTTTTTCGGGTTCCAACATCGGGAACTTGGTAATTTCGCGCAAATAAACGGAAAGTGAATTTTCCTGTATCACAGGCAGTGTTAATTGTTTAGTCGTCATTTTGTCATATCCTTTCTTTTAGCAACATGACCGATGTCCCCATAATTGGCAGACGGTCGACGTTTTGTCAGCAAGCCTTTTGAAAAGCACCCGCTGACAAAAAGTGTACGACAAAAAAATACCTTTCGTCAATAGACAAACGTAAAAAATTTTAAGGGGCTATGTAAAAATCGATTTTTCAATCGGTTAGGGGGAGGTGATCCTCCCCATTCTTTTAATTTCGGCTGTTGCCCATAAAGCGGAGCAAGAATAAAAACAAGTTAATGAAATCCAGGTACAGGGCGAGAGCGCCGGAAATAGCCAAAGCTTGGTGCGCTTCTTCGGGCGCGGCCGAATACATTTGGCGAATCCGTTGCGTATCCCATGCCGTCAGGCCGGCAAAAATCAAAACGCCCAGAATTGAAATGCCGTAAGCGACTCCCGGGCTTTTCAGGAAAAAGTTTACAATCATGGCAAGGATAATCCCCCACAATCCCATGATTAAAAAAGACCCGAAACCGGACAAATCTTTTTTCGTTACATACCCGAACAGGCTTAACCCGCCGAACGATCCGGCTGTGACCAAAAAAGTCGTTAACAGCGACTCGCCCGAATAAACCAGGAAAATTGTGGATAATGAAAATCCCATCAACGCCGAAAAAGCCCAGAAAATAGTTTGAGCTCGCCCGACATTTAATTTTCCAACGGCGGATTGGAACATAAAAATCAAAACCAGTGGTGCCAACAACACAATCCATCCGAACAAGGACAGGGAAGCGCCTTGCGGCGAAATGTTATAAAGCGCATTGATGAATGGTGGTTTGGATCCGATAAAGGCGCACAAACCGGACAAAACCAGGCCGCCGGCCATATAGGCATATACTTTTTGCATATAAGCCCGCAATCCTTGATTAATCCGGCTGACCGGCATTTCCAACGTGTTTGTTTTAAAATTATCCCAAGTCATTTTTTTCTCCTTTTTTCTTTAATATAGGCGAGGATGTGGTTGTATGCAAGGGGATAATTTAAATACAGGCCGTTCCCGAAGCATCCGGCGCTTTTCCGTCCGGACATGCATAGCATTTTGTCTTTGTGACATTCGGGATTTGCCCGTCGGGGCAATGTTGACACGCTGTTTTGTCCGAAGTCGGGATTTCGTTGTCTAAACAAGCAACGCATTCCGTGCGTTCCGCATTCGGAATCATATTCCCGGTGCAGGTTTGGCACCCCGAATCGGTTCTGATTTGAGCCAAAGAACAACAGTATTCTCCTTCTTTTCCTTCTGTCGGACAAGTACACCCAGATGTTATTTTATCATTATAATTGCAACTAGGTAAAGGCCCTTCAACTTTATAGCATCCGTGATACCAAGCACATTCTCCTGAAGATGTTTGAACACTATATCCCGTAGAGGCGTGACAAGAGGAGGGCGTATGAGAAAGCCACTCTTCGTAAAGCCAACCGGCCTCATTATAGCTCACGCCATAATAATTAGCACATAAATTAACTCCATCTAAACAGCTTGACTTGTTATAACTAACTTGGTTATTTAAACACGTCAAACAATCCCCATTATAGTTTGTATATCCGTTAGCACATAAACTTGTACATCTATTATTAACCCACAATAAATATTGCCCACAGCCACAACTCCCCCAGGATCCTCCTCTCGCACCATACTCTCTTGTTCCATGCTCAGCTCCACAATCTGATGAGCAATAAAAGTTTCCAGAAGAATCCCTTTTCAATATCTCCATTGGTTTACAATACTCTTTTGTCGATGGATTATAAAAGTATCTTTGCCCCATCATCTGAGCATAATGAAAACCACAATACCAACCTTCTTCATCAACAGATTCTGAATCCACATTATACATAGGAATTAAGTAGTTATCTTTTGAGGGGTCCGTTCTATTAACCATGGAAGAGTCTCCGAATTGGGCTCGAGCCCATTCTTTAGTCGTTTGAACACATGTCATACATGAACCATCCGGCTTATTCCAATAATAACGGCTGTTATCACAGTTACACCAAGTATTTTCAATTGAAATTTCCTCATAACCTAAAGAAGTATTACACAAACATTGACCATCAAGATTTCGCAATCCTGTCATTCCTATCGAAGATGGACATTCTTCAATACAGACTCCATTTACTAGATCATACCCCTCATCACATTCACATGTATCTGGATTGCCTCCAGTTGGTAAATTTTTACAAACGCATTTATTTAATTCTTCATCATATTCTTTCAATCCTTTACAAATGCATTGACATGTTTCCTCTTGCCACACTTGATCATTATCACAAGGTGGATAACAACTATCTTGACATAACATATAATTTTCAGGACATTCACACAAGCCTGTGTCCGGGTTTAATACCATATCATTCTGACAGGAACAGTTTCCATCTGAACCACATACTTGTCCGCTGGGGCAACAAGTTCCATTACAACAGTTCCCTTCACAACAATTATTACTTCCACACTTCGTTGCATTCGGATTGGAACAACACGTATTACTGTTTGTACAGTATTTACTGCCGCAATCTAAACACCCATCACTTCCACAAGGGGTCTCTATCTCTCTACATACTCCATTACAACAGGTCTCTCCACTCGGACAAGCTGGGATGCATGTATTATCAACATCCTCCATATATTTGTTAAAATAGAAGAGCATTTGATTGGTATCAGCATCACAAATATCACTCCCCGTATAAGAAGTCCCATTAACTGTCACAATCATGGGTTCTTCAACCATATCTAAGGTTAAAGAACAAACCCGTTTAGGAACATCATCTACGGATATATAAAAGACGTTCTCATCTTGAACCATAATGGCCATAGGATACCCATGAGTAGAGACTTCTCCTAACTCATTTAAAACCAGTTGTCCGGAAGTCATAGAATAGAGTTGTTGGCTGTCTAAAGCAGCTAATTCCCATAGATGAACATCATGAATAGTATTATTGGCTTTATATTTCGCAAATGCCCACATCAACCCCGCCACAGCAGCGACAGATAAGACCCCGATGATGGCTAATACTGCTAGCATCTCTATCATACTGCGACCATGTTGAGAAAGAGAAGAAGTGATTGAATTTAAAGGATTATCTTTCTGGTGGTGGGGGGGGGGGGTAATTGTCGAGCGACCAAAGAAATACATCAGTTATTCCCTTTCCTTTATGAATTTTTTCTATCCCATTTCTACCCTATTGTCAAGTAAAAAAAAGCTCTGATAACCAGAGCCTTTTTTTTTACTTGATTTTCTTTTCAACATATTCCGTGTGTTGACGCGTTTTCGGGTTGTATTTACGGACTTTCATTTTTTCCGGTTTTGTCCGCGGATTTTTCCGAGCCACATAAAAATGTCCCGACCCGTCTGTCGCTTCAAGTTTAATTTCAATAGTTGTCGGTTTTGCCATTTTTTACCACCATTTCCATATAAGAATCTTTAACAGAGAGCACATCTTACAGATTCTTGTTCCCGGAGTCAAGGAAAAACTGTTTTTTTATTCGGTGCATCTTCCCAAACAGCCTTGTTCTTTAAAAAAAGAGGCCTATTTCTTTTAAAGGGTACGTGTTGAATAAGGGGGAAAAATGATAAAAAATCCATATTGGTCCGAAGAAGTTGATGCTCAAGAAACATATCATACGCCGGCCGGAACTTTTACAAAATCAGCACCTGAAATTGTTGAAGTTTTAATGAAAGACGCTCATAACGATGCGACGTTGGCGTTGCGGCGGCTGATGTTTTATATGAACAGAGCCGGTCGTCATTTGACGAATGCGGCAGCTCTGCAAGAGGCCAAGTCCCAACTGGAAAAGATGGAAAAAACGAAATAACGCGTTTTTATCGAAACTTTTTTAAGTTTTTTCTTGCCTTATGGCAAAAAAGAAATTAACCTGATATTAATCTTTGTTAATTTCATAAGAAGAGAGGGCAGCATGCGTGTTTTATTGGTCGAAGACGACAAATCAATGGCTCAAAATATTAACATGATTTTATCCAAAGAAGGTATGGTCGTGGATGTCTCGAATTTTGGCGAAGACGGCATCGAAATCGGAAAGCTGTACGATTACGACATTATCATTTTGGATTTGATGCTACCTGATATGGACGGGTTTGAAGTTTTGAAAAAGTTGCGTTCGGCTAAAGTGTCGACCCCGGTGTTGATTTTGTCCGGGTTAACGGCGCCGGATAAGAAAGTTAAAGGTTTTATGGACGGTGCGGATGATTATCTGACAAAGCCGTTTGATAAAGCTGAATTAATTGCGCGAATTCGGGCGATTGTTCGCCGCTCGCAGGGGCATTCGAAATCCATTATTAATGTGGGTAAGTTGGAAATTAATTTGGATTCTAAAACCGTGTCCGTCGGCGGAAAAGTCGTTCATTTGACGGGTAAAGAATTTGCTATTTTGGAATTATTGGCCTTGCGCAAAGGAACAACTTTAAGTAAAGAGCAATTTTTAAATCACTTATACGGCGGCATGGATGAACCAGAATTGAAAATTATTGACGTGTTTATTTGCAAGCTGCGTAAAAAACTGGAAAAAGCAACCGGCGGCGATGATTATATCGGTACGATTTGGGGACGCGGTTATTTGTTGCAAGATCCAGAAATGCTGGGGCAGAAAAAGAAATAAAAACCGGTTTTTCCAAAAGTTAATAGAATCCCGAAGAGGACAGCTGTCATTTTCGGGATAATTTTTATGCACAAAGAAGAGAACTTCTTTTGAGAAGCATCGTTCTTTTTTTCTAACGACTTTTTTATGAAGATTTTGCTTGACAGTGGGGGGGGGGGGTAACTGTTAACTGATTGAGAATATAATGCATTTTTTCATTTCCCTATGAACTGGGAATCAGTATAAACATAAGGAAATACAATGTCAATAAAAAAATCCCCCACAAAAAGAGGGGGATTCTTTATTTGTTTGGAAAATTTATTTATCTTCCGCAATACGGGCAGCTTTCCCGAACAATTTGCGCAAGTAATAAATCTTGGAACGGCGGACTTTACCCGGCCGAACGTTTTCGATTTTCGTGACATTCGGAGAATACAGCGGGAAAATACGTTCAACGCCTTCGCCGAAAGAAATTTTCCGAACGACAAACGAAGAATTTAATCCATCGTTGTTACGAGCAATGCAAACGCCTTCGAAAATCTGAATCCGTTCGCGATCGCCTTCTTTGATTTTGCAATGAACTTTTAAAGTATCGCCTGCTTTGAAGTCAGGAATATCTTTTTTCAATTTGTCCATTTGTTCTTTTTCAAGAGTTTGAATGATATCCATTTTTTATCCTTTCTTTTGTTGTGACGCCTCATAAGCTTTCCACAAATCAGGCCGTCTTTCTTTCGTTAATTGAATTGATTGTTCTTTACGCCAATTTTCGATGTTTTTGTGATGTCCGGAAACCAGCACGTCCGGAACCGATAAGCCGTTCCAAACTTGCGGGCGCGTGTATTGCGGATATTCCAGCAGGCCGTTGGCAAAGCTTTCTTCCGCTAAAGAATCAGCGTTCCCGAGCACATGCGGAATGTACCGAATCACAGCATCCAGCATTGTTAATGCAGCCGGCTCACCGCCCGATAAAACGAAATCACCGATGCTG
The DNA here is from genome assembly GCA_944391545.1 of uncultured Alphaproteobacteria bacterium. Lineage (GTDB taxonomy): Bacteria > Pseudomonadota > Alphaproteobacteria > CAAHEQ01 > UBA3637 > CALXXA01. The sequence goes on along the minus strand of CALXTZ010000002.1, from coordinate 4,553 downwards.
ATTTCTTCAATCGGCCAGCTTTGTAAAATGCGCTCATCAATGCCTTCGAAACGACCGCAAATGATGGTGACATTTTCTTCATGCGCCAATTCAACCACGCGTTTTTGCGTCAGCGTTTGACCGCGCGGGGACATGTAAATCAGAGGTCCCGATGTGTAATTGGCTTTGATGGCAGCATCCAAAACATCTGCCTTCATTAACATGCCGGCGCTGCCGCCGAAAGGCACGTCATCTACGGTTTTGTAGGCATCAGTAGCATAGTCGCGGATGTTGACAGCCCGTAAAGAAAACAAATTTTCTTTCATGGCTTTTCCGGCCAAAGAATAGCCCAAAAATCCGGGAAACATTTCGGGGAAAAGCGTTAAACAGGTAATGTTCATGCTTCCTCCTTTGCAAAATCAGGTAAAAGAACCGTGATGGTTTTATTCGTTAAGTCCACGGTCGGAACCGTTTCTTTCGTGAAAGCAACCATTACGTCCGCCCCTGCTTTTGTTTCAATGACCAAAATATCACTGGCACCGTAATTTTCAACAGATTTAACCATTCCCCAAACCGTCCCCGATTGATCTAAAACCGTCAGACCGATTAAATCGCAATAATAATACTGGTCTGCCTGAACGGCGGGCAGGTTGTCTCTGTTGATCAGAAGGTGTGTTCCGCGCATGTTTTCTGCCGCATTTCTGTCCGAGATGCCGTCAAGAGCCGCAATGACTTGCGTTCCTTTGACACAAACAATTCGAACCGTCATCGATTGACCCGTTTGTGTGTAAATCGGTCCATACTGCGTCAGCGCACGCGGATTTTCCAAAGAGGTGTTAATTTTCACCATCCCTTTAATCCCGTGCGGGGCAACAATCTGACCGACTTTTACCAAACGTGTCATGGCGTCAATTCCGAATTAAGCTTCAGCCGGTGCTTCGGCCGCAGGCGCTTCTTCAGCCGGTGCCGGTTCTTCTGCAACAGCAGCTTCTTGCGCCGCTTTGGCAGCTTCTTCAGCTTCGCGTTTTGCTTGTTCTTCCGCTTCTTTCTTGGCCGCTTCACGTTCAGCTTGTTCTTTTAAGCGTTCTTGTGCTTTGGCTTTCGGAGCGGATTTCTTCGGTTGTTGTTCATTGGTTTTAATCACCGGAGCTTCGACCAAACCCAATGTCGCAAACAAACGCGTTAAACGGTCTGTCGGTTGAGCGCCTTTGCCCAGCCAAGCTTTGACTTTTTCAACATCGACTTTCAAATGTTCCGGATGGTCTTTGGCAACCAACGGGTTGTAATATCCCAATTGTTCGATGAAACGACCGTCACGCGGTGCGCGGCTGTCGGCAACAACGATTTTGTGGAACGGGCGTTTTTTGGATCCGCCGCGAGCTAATCTGATACGAACTGACATCTGTTTTCCTTTCTTGTTTCAGTTAGTTACATATTAAAGGGAGGAAATCCCCCCTTGTTCATCAAGGGGTTGCCGCCGAACAGGCCTTTCATTGCTGAAAGCGAACCCAGCGGCCCCATTTTCTTGAATTTTTTCATGGCTTGCGCCATTTGTTCATACTGTTTCACGAGTTTGTTCACATCGTTCACAGTGACGCCGGCGCCTTTGGCAATCCGCAACTTGCGGGAAGCTTTCAAGACATCCGGGTGGCGCCGTTCAAACGGCGTCATCGACAAGATAATCGCTTCTTGTCGTTTAAAAATGCTGTTGTCAATATTGGCTTGTTCGATTTTTTCACGGAACTTGGCCATGCCCGGAATCATCATCATGAACCCTTTCACATCGCCCAAGTTTTTGATTTGCTGGAGTTGGCTGAGCATATCATTCATGTCAAATTGGCCTTTCATCATCCGTTCGGCCATTTTCACGGCGTCTTCCTGGTTGACTTTTTCTATTGCCGTTTCGACCAATCCGACTACATCGCCCATGCCCAAAATCCGACCGGCAACGCGTTTGGCATCAAAAGTTTCCAACGCATCCGTTTTTTCGCCCATGCCTAAAAATTTAATCGGGCAACCGGTGACGGCTTTCATTGATAAAGCCGCGCCGCCGCGCGCGTCTCCGTCAACACGAGTTAAAATAACGCCGGTCAACGGTAACGCTGCGTGGAAAGAAGCAGCCACATGAACCGCGTCCTGACCGGTTAAGGAATCAACAACCAACAATGTTTCGGTCGGACGTGCTTTTTCGGCAACCTGGCGGACTTCATCCATCATATCATCATCGATATGCAACCGACCGGCCGTGTCCAAAATTAACACATCGTAGGCACCCTTTTTAGCTTCATCCAACGCGCGTTTGGTGATGTCTAACGGCTTTTGTCCGGCAATAATCGGTACTGTGTCAACGCCGATTTGTGTGCCCAGCCCCGCCAATTGTTCTTGGGCTGCCGGACGATAAATATCCAAAGACGCCATCAATACCTTTTTGCCGTCTTTTTTTAAACGAGCGGCCAACTTGGCAGAAGAGGTCGTTTTTCCGGAACCTTGCAAGCCGACCATCAACAAAACCGTCGGCGAAACGGCAGCCGTTTTTAAAGCGCTGTCTCCGTCATCCAATGTTTGGACCAACGCATCATGAACGATTTTAACAACTTGTTGCGCCGGCTGAACTGATTTAATAATATTTTGTCCGACAGCTTGTTCTTTGACGGTATTGATGAAAGATTTAACAACGGGCAAAGCAACATCGGCTTCCAACAAGGCGATTTTAATTTCGCGCATGGCCTCGTCGACCATCTCTTGCGTTAAGATGCCGCGTCCTTTAATTTTATTCAAAATTTGACCTAATCGGTCGGTCAAGGTGTTAAACATGTTCGCCCTTTAAAAGCCTATAAAACCAACAACACCTGTGAGCGTATTCGCCGGCAGGTGGATCTCCGCAGAGACTGTTTTCTCACAGTTCTTGGAAAATGTGAGATCATTATGATAGATTCTTTTTTAAGAGTCAAGTTTTATTTACAGGCACTCTTATTGAACGACAGAACAAGCTCCGTTAATATTTTCTTGTCCTGGAGCACAACAAAGTTCTCCAATCGTTAATGTTTTATCTGTATCACAGATACATGTTTCTGTCACAGCTTTTCCATAAACACAATGCCTTTTCCCAGTTTCTGGATCAATAGGAGCACAAGCCTCTTGATAATAATTAGAACATCCTTGCCCATCTGCTGTCTGACATGGTGTGCCACACGTTTTTGTTGCTGATGAATAACATTCATATATTGAATTCGACCGAATACATCCGATGCCTGTTGTGGTATTGAAACATCCATAAAAACGCCCGTAAACAGATCCCCATTCTGAACCTTGAGGACAATTTATCGGGAAACAATCTCCAATAGATTGCTTCCCATTATTCCAAACGAAACCTCCGCCGCATTGTTCATATATACCATTTTTCTTTAGGGAAACATATGAATCTTTAGATGATTTACATATAGTTCCCTTTTCAAAATCTTTACAGCACCATCCATTTTCGTCTGTATAAACACCACTCCCAAGTAAGGAACAAGGATCTTTCGAACAATCAGAACATGGCGGTGTTGTACAAGAGCCACATCGAATACCGCTATAAGCAGGTAGTCCACCAATGCTACATTCCCATGTTGTGGTATTACTTCTGGTACAGTAGACATTTGATAGATTATTTGCCATATCATTAAAAAGACAATATCCCCAATAACCAGCATGACCATATGTTACAGTTTGTGTTGACGTATTAAAAGAATCACATACCGTTGGATCGCATAAATAGTTTGTGCATTCTCCTTGAAGTGTTGCGTCACAACAACTCATTTTTACTCCTGTGAAATTCTCCCAACAAGCTGTCTTTGTCGGACTTGTATAACAATCTGTGTTTTTTATCTCGCAACCATAGTAATCTCCTCCACCCCACCCCCAATTATTTTTCATAATGGTAAAAGGATATCCACTAGGACACTCATCAGCATAACAAACGCCTGTTGAACAGTTTCTTCCAACCGAATCACACTTGGTTCCACAAAGTTTTCCATTTATGGAACAGTTATAATTGGTCGGCCCTCCATCACAGTTAATACGTTGACACTCTCCATCTAACGGAGTATAACCCGATTGACAACAGATACCTTCTTCTTCAAAATAATACGGGGCATCATCAGGACATTTACATGTACCAGTGTCTGCATCTGGAACCATATTATTCGGACAGCCACAAGTCGTTGTTTCATCACAGGTCATATAACTTTCAGCACAACAGACACCATTACAACATTTCGTCTCACAACAATCATTGTCGCCACACTTCGTCGCATCCGGTGTCGGACAACAGGTATTCGTTGTTGTACAATAATCACTCCCGCAATCTAAACATCCATCCTCTCCACAAGGAGTTTGAATACTCTTACATGTGTTGTCACAACATCTTTCATCTCCTGTACAGGATGGGATACAAATACTTCCTACTTCTTCCATGTATTTATTAAAGTAAAATTTTAAGCTATCTGTCTCTATATCACATATGTCTGTTCCTTCATAACGAACATTATTAACTGTGACAAAGTGTGTTTCATCTAACATATCTAACGTTAAAG
>CALXTZ010000001.1 GCA_944391545.1 uncultured Alphaproteobacteria bacterium | reverse complement strand
GTGCTCTTCCGATCTGGCAGTCAAAACGATCCGTGTTTTGTTCAGGGATTGCAATAACTCCATCACGCGTTCTTTCCACGTTACGCCCATGATGTTTAAATCCAAAAACAAAAAATCGGCCGTTTCCGATCGAATTAAATCAAGCAACGTACAATCCCAATCATAACATTCAACAATTTCAGCCGGCGGTTCCAGTGCCAAAATGGCTGATTTGATTTTTTGCATCAGCAAGAAATCTTTTTCTCCAATAACAAATTTCATTTCGTCTCCTTATACGCATGGAAAATATCCGTTAAGACGCCTTTAACCGGCGATGCTTGTGCCCGTGACGCAAAACGCAACAGTTTCCTGACGGCGGAGCGTTCTCTTTTTTGCAAAAGAGCAGGTACGATCAATCCGGCTGCCTTTTTGAAAAAGGAAATCAGTCGGCACGTACCGGTCTCATCACAAAGTTCTCCATTAAAAAGGCTTGCCGGTGCGGCAGCGAATGCACCCGCCGCCCGATGAAAAACAGATATTCCCGTCAAAGCAAAGGTGCTTAAGACAGCTTCCCCTTGGAAATAAAACGACACCCCAATTTCAAATCGTTTTATTCCAACTGTCTCCATCCCTTGGACACGGATATCCGCAATCGGTATGCAAGCCATTTTTCCCCCTCAACTTTGTGCTTGTTGAAACGCTCCTTAAGTCTACGTAGTGCATTTATTCGTAGAAGTCAAGAAACATTTTTCGAGTTTTACTTGCTAAACTTGCTTTTTATGTCATCCGCCAACGACTTAAAGTTTTCTTTTGTATCGTTGAGTTGCTTTTTGGCAGCTTCCACTTCGCCTTTAAAAGAGTCAATTTGGCCTTTGGCCGCGTTGATTTGGTCTTGGATTTTACCGATTTCTCCTTGCAAGTCAGGCAACAAATTCCGTGCGTTTTGAACAAGAGTCTGCATGGATTGTTGTGAGAATGTCGATAAAATCAATGCGAATGCCTGATCAAGCGTCATCGGATTTTTTTCTTCCCCGATGTTTTTCAATTGAATCGTCGGCAACGGAATTTCCATCATTTTTTGAGATTGCGTTAAACTGCTGGCCAATTGGATTGAACTGTTTTTGATGGTCAGCTCTTTGATGACGACTTTTTTGGCCTTTTTCGAGTCTGTGTCGGTCGCTTGAGCCGGCTTGTCCGCCGATTGATGGTTTTTCATATAGTCGTTGATATTTTTATTGATGGTTCCGAGATTGGTTCCCGATTTTGAAATTTCAATTGTTGCAACAGCTTTATCAATGGTTATTTCCTTAATCATAATGACATCGCTGAACAGGCTTTTCATGGATACGGAGACTTCTATTTCACCGAGCGTAAAGGCATTCGGCGTGGAAAAACCGGACGGATTGCCGACGGCCAAACCCTTGACTTTAAATTCTCCGTCAAAGACGGATGTGTGTACGGATGAAATTTGGATATTTGTCTTTGTAATCGGCGGAACGTATTTTTGAACAGCCTCCTTAATTAAAATATCCATCGTAAAATAAGCGGCAATTATCAGCGCCGCAATAATTAAGACAATAATTAATAAAAGTTTTTTCATTTTGTTTCCCCTTTTTATGTGATTTTAAAGATTTGACATCTTTCATTTTTCAACTTATAGTAGAATAATGAAAAAGGCAAGTAAAAAGTAAAAACAATGAAAAGCATCGCGAAAAAAAATGAGAATGTCAAACAAAATGTTTTAAGCGGTTTCTTAACACATTGCGTTTCCGTGCCGATGACGCCAGCATATAAAGCACGTAAAAACCTTGAAAAAGACATGCGTGCGGCACTGGCAAAACGGCAAGGCTTTCTTTTATATTTTCAACCGGAAATTGATGTATCGACGATGCAAATTGTTGGTTGGGAAGCTTTGCTGCGTTGGCATCATCCGGAAAAAGGAATGTTGTCACCGGATGTTTTTATTCCGATTGCCGAAGAAAGCGGATTGATTTTGCCGTTGGGAGATTTAGTGGTTGAACAGGCTTTGTTTCAAATCCACGCATGGATGTCTTTGGTGTCTTATCCGATGACGATGGCTGTCAATGTATCGATGAAGCAATTTGAAAATAAGTCTTTTGTGAAAAGCGTGATGAAAAAACTGACGCATTGGCATGTGCCGCCGGCTTTGTTGGAATTAGAGCTGACGGAAAGTTTGCTGATGAAAAATCCCAAATACACCATTGATGAGTTGCAAAAATTATCTAAAATCGGCGTCCATATTACCATTGATGATTTCGGGACAGGGTTTTCGTCTTTCGGTTCTTTGATCGACTTACCGATTTATAAATTAAAAATCGATCGGAGTTTTATTCACAGAGCGCCGCGTTCCGTCAAAGGCATGAAAGTGATGGAAGCGATGGTTAAAACCGGTCATTTGCTGGGCATGAAAGTTGTTATTGAGGGCGCCGAGACGGCTCAAGATTTCAAAGTTTTAAAAGATTTGGATTGTGATTATTCGCAAGGGTACTATACCGGTCGACCGATGGATGAAGCAACTGCAACGGAATTTTTGGAAAAAAACATTGCCATGCGTGCTTTGTTTTTTCAAGGTCAACTGGATTTACCCTTTCGATCGTAATTCCAACCATTCTTCATGACGCCGTTTGGCCGGCGGTTGAAATGCCGGATTGAAAACTGACTTTTTCGGATCCAGCTTGTCGTGCGAAATACGCGATAAATCCAAGATGCTGTGAATCCAGGTGTTTGTTTCATACGGGCGATGAAGATATTCTTTGAACGGTTCGACATAGGCCGCGTTTTCCTGCTTGTAGACATCGGACAACCACAAGAAAAACGGGATTTCCAATTGTTCGTAGTCCTTTTTGGAATCGGCATGGCAGAAACAGGCGTTTAATAAAGAAACACCTTCGGCATGATCGGAAAAATACAAAATAAAGGAAGAAGCTTCTTTTTCTTTTTGAACGCGCTTGAAAATCTCGGATAACATCCAATCGGTGTAATGAATGCTTTTAACATATTCGATGTATCGAGGATGCGCATTGTTTTCCAAAATTTTAAATTCCGGATTTTTGCTTTGGTAGTCGGCCGGATAGCGGTCTTTGTATCGAATGTGCGATCCCATTAAATGGATGAAAATCACTTTACGGGGTGCCGGATCTTTTAAGGCTTCTTCAATCGCCGGCAGTAATTCGGAATCAAACCGATGCTTTTTAAAACCGTCGTTCCAATTTTTGTGCTTGTTGATAAAGGTCGTGTGCTTGACGCGTTTCAACAAGTGTGAGTAGTTGTCAAAAACACCGTACATGGAATGTCCGGAAATCCAATACGTTTCAAAACCGGCCGCATTGTAAAAATCAATTAAGCTGGGTTCCTGCCACATTTTATACCGATCTGCTTCATCTTCGGATAATGTCAGCAATTTTTCCATCATTGTTGCGGTTTGTGCCGACCAACTGGTCACATTATCAAATACGTAAAGCGAATCACGGATGCTTTCGGCAAAAGGTGTGGTTCTGATGACATTCCCGTAAACGGACATTTCTTCGCGCCGGGCGCTTTCGCCGATGACGATGACATGCACCTGTTGTTTATCGGACGGTTGAACGGCAACATCGGTTAAATGAAATTCTTTCATTTTTTCGCTGCGTTTTTCAAAGTCTTTCAAATCATGGTAAGACGCTGCAAAATCCGCATCATAAAACGGATATTCTTTGATATGTGCCCGGATGTATCCGACCGTAAAACACAGGACAACCAGACAAATCAATGCAGAAACGGAAATTTTTTTGCCTTGATTTTCCAAAGAAACATGAAGCTGATAAGGGATATTGATAACAGACAGCCAAATAAAAGGAAACAAGCAAAAAAGGATGCCGCCCATTGTTTTCCATCCGAGGAAATGGTCAATAAAGGCCAGAATCATTTGCGGATCCGTATTGAGCATCGTTAAAGCCGAGGAATAACTTAATTTTGTCCCGAATAAAATGAGATGCTCGATTTGAATAAAGTTAAAAATCAACAGGCCGGTATAAAAAAGGGCAAAAAAGGCTGCTCTGATTCGACGGCGCGGTAACAACAAAACGACACTCGTTAACAGCAAAGATGTTTTTAAAAACAATCCGGTCGGCATTTTAAATAAAGGATCGGCATTTTGTTGCAAGACGGCTTCAAATGCCGGAACAAGGCTGAATGCCGTGAAAAAAGCAACAATCACTTTTGTGAGATTCCACAAAAGCGTTAATCCTTTTCGGATGTTTTCGTAAAGAGGTCGATCAGCTCTTTTTTTCATAACACACATCCTGTTTCTTTTTTAAACAAGAGTCAAGCACAAAGCTTTAATATCCTGAAACACATTGACATTTTTGGGAAAAAAGCGTATAATTAACCTTAAAAACAAAGGGATAAGCATGCATATTTTATCGCAAAAGGAAGTTTTGATTTTACGCCAACAACGGGTCAACAGCTTTTTCAAAAAAGCGCGTGCTTTGATTGCGCAGTCTCCGTCAAACGATGCGTCGGCGCAAGAGCGCAAAGAAATTGAAAAACAAATTGTCCGTTGTTTGTTTCATACCATCCGCTTTGTCCAAAATCCGTTGTCGACGGAACGGGAAATTCGCGAGATTTTAAAATATCCGCGGGCATCGGAAAATTTGAAATTTTATGTTGATGAGCTTTTTCATGCCGGGCATAAGTATAAAGCGATTATTGATTCTGCCGTTCGGGACGGGATGGCCATTCGTCGGGCGGTTCGGCCGCCTTATCCGAAAGAATTCGGTGTCGGCGGATCGTTTTATTTACAGGTTGAAAATATTCGAACGGCCTTTGATTTGGTCAAAGAACGGATTGATATGATGAACGATTCTTTGCCGGGGCAACATACGCTTCAATTGGTTCAGAACGGCAAAATACCGACGTTGTCTTACTTTAACGGCCGCAGTGTTCAAACGTTTCGATTAAATGCGTTTTTAATGCAACGGGCTCAGGTGCTTCGCCAGTTGGCAGCCGGATTTGATTCGTTTGATTTAACGGATGAAGCGCTTTTGGATACGTTTAAACAGAAAAACTATGATGCCTACAAGACTTTAAAATCACAAAGAATGCGCGAAAACGCAACTCGCAATAAAGCATTCTTTATGACGCTTCGTGATGAGTTTTTGTTTTACCGTCTGGCGCATGAATTGGAAACGCATCCGGAAGATTCTTTTGAAACCAATGTGTGCCGAGTGGCTCAATTTTATGAGCAAACCAAAAATATTTCGTTGAAAGTGACGACGACAGGGCGTGAAATTCTGCCGGATCAAATGCCGTTTAAGACAATTATGTTTACGCGCAATCCTTATGAAATCGCAACATTGTCAACGTATAAAGAATGGATGCGCTCAGCCAAGCATGAATCGTTTTGCCTGTCGGCGGTGGGAGAAAACTTTAAATATATCAAACAGGAAATCGGGCGCGGATCAATTGTCGTATATGGATTGGATCAAGACTTCATTCCCAAATGTCGGGTTATTTTAAAGCCTTATTTTCATGAAAGCGGAAAAGTCGTGTATCGGTTAGGCCGCATCAAAGGCGAGGTAACGGACGGTTTTGAAGATCAGGTTCAAACATTTGTAACGACGCATTTCAACGATCCGATGGAGGCTGTTTATCATTTGCCCAAAGAAATGCATACGGATGATTTATCGACGGTTCTTTGGACATACAGGCATCCGACGCCGGAACTGATTTTAAACGGATTAAATGTCCCTTATACAAAAACGGATGATGGATTGATTATTGTATCCGGTACATTATCTTTTGCGGGGATGGGGTTGAAAGAGCTGCCGGATTTATCGCGCGTGGTTGTGGATTGTTTTGATATATCGGATAACAAAGATTTAACGTCGTTAAAAGGAATGCCCGTGTGTCGGACGCTCAAAATAAGTCAGACGGGTATTCGGAACTTGTCGGATATGGCTCAAGGTGTGCAGGAGATTGAAAGCGGATATAATGTTTTGTCTTCTTTGTCCGGGTTGCCTTCTTCCGTGTGGCGGTTTTCTTTGAAAAAGGGCGGTGTAAAAGGCGGTATTTGTTTGGCGGATTTTAAAGCGTGCGAAAGCGTGTGTCTCGCGATGACGGATCTGACCGCGACAAAAGGGCTGTCGCCGGCTTGCCGGGAATTAGACATTTCCTGTGCGCCGGTTCATGTTTTGGAAGATATTCCCGACACCATTCGTTATGTTCGGGCGGACTTATGCCCGATTGAAGATATTGAGCGCGTCCCGCCGGTTGTCTTGCATTGTGTGCTGGGGTTATCGTTTGACATGCAGGAAAAAGCCTATCAGATTTTGGCGCGCCAACCGCAATCCGTTCAAGAAGAAGCTTATCGACGGTTGTCTGATTTGCCTGCTGCGGACAAGGAACAAATGATGCGGCGATTCTTTCAGTGGCAGCAACGTCATCAGCGGGAGTGCCAATATCAATCCGAACATGTTCGTGATTAGGGACACCACAGATATTGGGTTAAGTCGACATATCCGTCGGGCGATGCGACAATTCCTTCTTTGGCCAATAATTCGGCTTGTTTCCCTGGACCGCCAAATGCAAATCCGGGAGCAACATGCCCTTCGCGATTAACAACGCGGTGGCATGGAATAATGCCTGGCTTTGGATTGACATGCAGCGCATATCCGACCATTCGCGCTGATCGAGGATGTCCGGTTAAAAAAGCGATTTGGCCGTAGGTTGCGACTTTTCCTTTGGGAATTTGTTCAACGATCGCGTAAACCTGTTCAAAAAAAGTCATGATATCCTCCGTTAAAAGGATAAGATATCATGAGGATTAAAGCAAGTTTTTTATCCGTTTCTGCGTCGGCCGAAAATCAGGCTTAAAACAAATAAAACCAAACCGACGATAAAAACGATTTTAGCAGCCCATGCGGCCGTTCCTGCTAATCCGCCAAATCCCAAAGCTGCAGCGATGATTGCGATGACTAAAAACGTGATGGCCCATCCGAACATGATTTTCTCCTTTTTAAAAGTTGTTCCTTTTTTATTTTAGGGTGTCAGCAGCCTTTTTTAAAGATAACCGAAAGGGTAGGAGAGGTCGCGTTGAAAAATTATCTATAAAAGGGGAAGCGGAAGGAAGCGGTTTATTATGGCGGATGGGAGAGGATTGTTCGCTGACGCTCATCCCTTCGGGACCGTCCTGCCGGACGTCATGTCCTTCGGCCACCGAACCTCCGCCGGCTGTCGCCGGGAACGTCGGTTCTTCTCCTCTCCCATAAAAAAACGCCCGTTCGGGCGCTTGATTGTTATGGCGGATGGGAGAGGATTCGAACCTCCGTTAGGCTTTAGACCTAAACACACTTTCCAGGCGTGCGCCTTCAACCACTCGGCCACCCATCCAAAAGTGACTCACTTATACATAAAATTTCCGCAGTTGGCAAGCAAAAAATAAAAAAGCTTTACTTTTTTATGATTCTCTTTGAAAATAGAGTCAACTTTGTCTTATTAATACAGGAGTACAAAATGGACGCGTTGACAGATTTGGAAAAGTTAGCCGGTTTAAAGAAAAAAGGCGTCATTACAAATGCCGAATTCGAAGAACAGAAAAAGGTAATTTTGTCCGCTCAAATACAGGCTAAACAAATTCGGTTGCAAAAATCGGGCGCTCTTTATCTTGTCCTGGCTTTTCTTTTGGGAATCTTCGGTGTTCACAACTTTTATGTCGGCCGTTGGGTTCGCGGTTTGATTCAATTGATATTGACTCTTTTTTCACCGATTTCGCTTTTTGTGTCATTGTTCGGCGTGTGTATTTGGGTCGTGGTCGAGATGATTGTGACAAAAACGGATGCCCGCGGTATGCCTTTAACGCCGGCGCCTATCTTAAGAGGTGTTTTAACGGCAATTTTGTTGATTTTATTGTTACTGCCTTTATTAAGCGTCTTTATTGTCGGCGGCGTTGCGGGATATTCTGCGGCGGTAAAAAAGTATGAGGCAAATGAGTCTTTGGATTATATGATTGCGTGCGCGGTTGCCGCTCAAACATCGTTTGCGGACGGCAGCGTGAATACGGTTCCTTGTTCCGAGCTGACGGATGAGGACGTTCCCGATGCTTTGGCTCAAGATTTTTATTTTATTGATCAAGGCACGGGGCTTGTGACCGTTATGACGTTTAAAAACGAGCAAACGGCCGCTCTTGTTCGGGAGCAATCATCGGAGGCGGTGATTTTAACGGGCGAAGAGTCGCGCGTTTATGTGATGATCCCGTATTAATCGAATAAAAAGCATTGAAATTGACGGGAATTTTATGTATGGTGTCAATAGAGGCATCATCTCGTATGTCATGTGTTCTTTAGATGAAGGAGAATTTGAATGGATAATATTACAGATTTAGAAAAATTGGCTGATTTAAAGAAAAAAGGCGTTATTACGGACGCTGAATTTGAAGAACAAAAAAAGGTTCTTCTTCAAAACAACCTGGTAAATGCAGCGGATACCCCCAAAAATCGTGTTGTTTATATTTTGTTGGCTTTGTTTTTGGGGAGCTTCGGTATTCATAACTTTTATGCCGGTTATATCGGACGCGGGTTGGCTCAATTGCTGATTACGTTGTTTTTATTTTGGCTCATTGTTCCGTTGTTCGCCGTTTGGATTTGTGTTATCATCGAAATGATTTTTATCGACAAATATGCAAAAGGCGTTAAATTCAATTAAATGAAAACGGGCTGATCATACCTTGACAGCCCGTTTTAAAATCCCTATTTCTCTTAAAAGAGAAATGAGAGAAGGGGGATTTATGAAAAAAAATAATCGCACGCAGAAACCGGTTGCGTTAGAAAATGAAGACGTCGCGGCATCGGTGCCATCGGCCGCCGGGAAACCGAAAAGCGCCGCTGTATATGTATTGTTGGCTTTTTTCTTCGGTTTTTTAGGTATTCATAACTTTTATGCAGGCTATATTTGGCGCGGATTAATTCAATTGTTGATGACGTTGTTCGCAGCCGTCTTTTTGTTTATTCCGCTGCTGATCGTCGGCATTTGGGTCTTTTTGGAAATTTGCTTTGTGGGTACGGACGCACAGGGTATTCCTTTTGTCCCAAGTCCGATTTTGCGCATGATCGCAATTGTCGCCTATTTGTTCTCACTGTTTTCATTTTCTTACTTTTACGCCCCGACAAATATTTGGGTGATTGAAACAGTACCGGTTCGATCAGGAACTGCGTCTTGATAAAAAGATTCCCCCCGTCATCGACGAGGGGATTTTTTTAAGCAATCTGATGCGCTGTTTTTTCCGAATATTGTTTTTGTAATACTTGACTTGTTTGTTGGTTTTGAGCAACAATCATCGGGTCTATGCAAACAAACTCCTGCAGATAAATAAATTCTTTTGCCGCAAAAAGACCTCCTTCAATATAAAGGTTTAATTCACGAGGCTGTTGATGCTTAAACATGATATTAATTCGATCAGGTATACGAGATAAAGTTCGCTCTCCTTGCATATTCATTAAAATATCCAGCGGATTGTTCGGTGTTCTATTCGGCAGGGAATGCCAAAAAATAGGTTCTTGCATCCGACGGAGATCCAACTCGCACACCGTATCAGACAATGCCCGAAAATCACGAACGGCTGTTTGCGCTAATTTTAACCCTTTAACATGAGCTGGAGTAGCACAGATTTCGACTAAATTAACACAATTTTCCAAATTGATGACTTTAACCGAAGGCGGAATCCAAATATCTTTCATACTAGATATGTCTTCTCGGCCAGCTAGGTTTAATACTTCCAAGTGACGACGATTATCGATCCAACATTGTAGTTGCTTTGTTTGCAAAGAGTTTGAAATAATCGTCGGCAAATTTTGTCGTACTAATTGTTCTCTTTGCGCGGCACCTTTTTTTTCGTCTTTGGAAATGTGAATGAGTCCTTTTTCTTCCTTTGTTACGATTTCATCAATCCTTTGTCGGATGAGACTTAATGCATTTATTTCAAAACTTCTATTATCTATCATTTTTTATTTCCTTAAAAAAAATTTAAAATGCTCATTGGTACCAATATAAGTCTTTTGGAATGTTTTGTCAATATTTATCGAAATTATTTTAAAATGAAACGAAACGTATGCAAAAAGCCCCGAGATGTCGGGGCTTTTGAAAAAATAGGCAATTCATTAAAACTGCTGCGTGCTTTTGCCGAGTGAGATGTCGAATAAAACATCTGTCCCGCCGCCGGTTGTCGAGCTTAATTGGATAGTAGCGATGCGGTTGTCGCGGGCAAAGGTTAAGACGCTGTTTTGTGAGCGTATCATTGTAATTTCTTTCCACCCGAATTTAGGCATTTCCAACATATAAAAGTCAAAGACGCTGGTTTGGTTGTATGGGGCGGAAAAGACCAACCGACCGATGAGCGGTTCATTTCCGAATAAAAGCGTTCTTTTTAAGTCCATTGTTGCTTTTTCCGGAATAGGAATTTCTTTAAATTGTGCAAAACTGGGCGGCGGTTGTAAACCACCGGCAGCCGTTGTCGTTTCGGTTCGGTATGATGGTTCGATTTGCGTGGAGTTAAAACACGCTGTTAAAGCGATTGCACAAATTAATCCCAGACATAAAGAAATGTATTTTGTCATTGATGACTCCTTTTGTTATTCCTTTTCTTTATTTATAAGCGCGTTCGTGAAAAAATCAAGTAAAAAAGGCGCTTGAACATTCGGGTGCCATAATCGCATCCCCATTGTATCGGCAGCATTTTTGACAGAGATGCCGGTCGGTGTCAGAAAAAGGGTGTGCGCTCCTTTGTTCCAAAGGGTTTTATAATCTAAAATCAACGGCGCTTCACACAGAGGCGTTTCTTTTTGCGGCAAGACGGCTATGTCTGCTCCGGTGCAAGCTTCGGGCGTCAATGCGATGCGATACCCTTTCACGTCGACGAAAGGCGTTTCGATTAAATTAACGGTCGCATTTGGATTATATCCGTTGCGTTCCATCCAAGATTGACGAGTTCTTTTTTCTCGGGTCAGAGTTGAAAAGGAAAAGTGCCCATTTTCTTGTAAACCAATGAGACGGCCGCCTTGGCTAATGAAAAGATCGGGAGTCGTGTGACAGAGAAACGAAAAAGCCCCGATGAACAGGAACACCAATCCACCGAGTCTGATTTTCGTCCGCCATAAGCATACCCAAAGACCGCCTAAAATAAAGCATGTAAATCCCCAAGTCGGTAAGGCTGGCACTAAAACGGAAGCTTTCGGCAGTCCGGCAATCCAAGCCGTGATATCCGCGACTAAATCCAGAAAGAAACCCGCCGCTTTTAACGGATAAACATCCCATCCGAACGGCATGCACAGGACGCTGATAAGAAGTAAAGGCATAATAATGATGCCGAATAAAGAAGATGTTAAAAAGTTCCCTAAAATTCCGTAGGTGGGATATCTGTAAAAATGATAAACGGCAATCGGGGCTGTTGCCAATCCGGCTGCGATGTTCGTGATTAAAAAGCCAAATGCTAGCCCGATAATCCAACGGACGAACTTATTTTTTTGTTTGTACAAGTAAATTTGCATAGGTTTTTTCAAGGTTTCGTAAGCACAAATCAAGGCTAAAACAGCGCCGAAAGATAATTGAAAGCTGGCCGTTATCAGGCTTTCGGGCTTGAAAAGCAAAATGAAAAAGCCGATCCAGCAGACATTTCGAACGGATAACGCCTGCCGATCCAGAATAACTGCCGTAAAGACAACAAACAACATTAAGTAAGACCGTTGCGCGGGAACGGCTAATCCCGAAATCATCAAATATAAAAAAGGGATGATTAATGCAACAACGGCGGCCGTTTTTTTGGTGTTTATTCTTAAGGCGACGGGCGGAAACAAGGTTAAGAAAAAGCGCATAAAAGCAAAAACCAATCCGGCAATCAACATCATGTGCAGTCCGGAAACCGACAGCACGTGCGCAATGCCGGCGTCTCGATAGTGGTTGTATGTTTTTTGGGAAATAGACGTGCCGGATCCGATGACGAGCGGTAAAACGACACCGGCTTGTTCCGGCGGCAGGACGGTTCGGATTCGATCGCCTATTTTTTGGCGTAAATTTTCAAATAAATCCATTCCCGACAAAGCATCCTTTTTTTGTAAGACGACAGGGTGGCCGGTCGCATAACCCGTGGCGCCGATTTGACTGAACCACAACAGCCGACAAAAAGCGTATCCGCCCGGTTCCGTCGGCAATCCCGGCGGCATGAGGTTTGCCCGGATTTCAATGCGATCTCCTTTTTTAATTTCGGGAGACAACCCGTTTGCGCGGATGCGGACACGCTTCGGTGTTTTTTCGGGGCTGATTCGATCGATAAAAACGTCGCTTAATGTCAACCGCCGGGCGTTCGGGTAAAGTTCGACCTGGTCAACCGTTCCTTCTACCCAGACAAAGCGCATGTTTTTGGATAAGCGCGGCGCCGCCGCTAAATTTGCTTTGGTTTGAATAAGGGCAAAGCCGCCGGTTGCAAAGCATAAGGCTAAAAAGAAGCAATATAAACAGATATTCCGTCTCGTCAAAAGGAAACCGGCCATACACATCAAAAACAACAATGGCCCCACCGCCCAAAACGGTTCCTGTGGCAGAAGGAAATAGACGGCAATTCCCAAACCGAAAGCAACGGGCAACCATAAATTCCATCGATCCAATTCCGCTAAAAAGAGGTCTTTGATAAGTGAATAAATCCGGTTCATGATTTCTCTTTATCTTCTGTGGAAAGTCTGTTATAACATAAAAAATCTTGAAAATATAGTCTCATATGTAAAAGGACATAGAAAATGATGTTGCAGACGTTTGTTTTGGCTTTGGTGCAGAGCATTGCGGAATTTTTGCCGATCAGTTCTTCGGCGCATTTGATTTTGGTTCCGCGTCTGTTGCACTGGCCGGATCAGGGAATAGCGATGGATATCGGGTTGCATGTCGGGACTTTGGCAGCTGTTTTGGTTTATTTCGGGCGCGATTTTTGGCATATTTTATGGGGGTTTTATAAAAAAGGGCCAGCTCAAAATTTATTTATTCATTTATGTATTGCGACGGTGCCGGCTTTGATTGTCGGATTCTTTTTGGAGCATATTGTAGAGACTGTTTTTCGATCGCCGATACTGATTGCCGGAACGTTGATGGTTTTCGGGGTTATTTTGTATGCGGCTGACCGTAACAGCGCTTCGCAAAAAGAAATTCAAACCATGACCAAAAAAGATGCGCTATTCATCGGTATTGCGCAATGTTTAGCGTTGGTGCCGGGAGTCAGCCGATCCGGAATTACCATGACGGCCGGTCGGTTGTGTCGAATGAAACGAACGGCAGCGACTCAGTTTTCCATGATGTTATCCGTACCGGTTATTGCGGCTGCGGCGATTTGGCACATCGGTAAGTTATTTTTTGAAAATAAATTGGATGTGCTTAATCCGACATTCGGATGGGGCATTTTATTTTCTTTTATCGGCGGATTGATGGCCGTTTCTTTTTTAATGCGCTGGGTCAAAACCGAATCTTTTTTCGTTTTTATGGTTTATCGGTTGGCGTTGGGGCTTTACCTGTTATTTGTTTTTTTGTAAAAAGAAAGCTCCCTTTTCGGGAGCTTTTTTATACGCACGTTTCGGATGTTTCATCCCATGAATGGTCGGCATCACAGCAGATTGTACGATTGAAGTTATCTTTATAAATGTTACCGCCGCAAACGCATGTGTCGTTTCCTGTCGAGATGACTTCTGCATTATTTTCACATTCTGTTCGGCAAATACCATTTGAATCTGCAACTTGTCCTTCTGGACATTCAATGAGAGTACATCCTCCGTTAATAAACGTATGTCCAGGGGCACAACAATAATCTCCAATTTGTGCATTTGGATTTGTATCACATTCACAATCTGCAGTAATTTGGTATCCGTAAACGCATTTGCCTCCACTTGCGCATTGAGGTAAGAAGACAATTTCACAATTAGTTCCGTCTAATTCGCATAGATTACCACATAATTGATTTTGGTAATAACACATAGCCGGGGCGTTGGCAGTACTGTGAAAGCAAGTTAAATCATTTTTAATACAAGCGCCGTATCCTCGTAACGAGCTGAAAGCTAAGTTGAAACCAGCTGGACAGGTGTCAAAACACAATCCTTCTCCGCAGATACCAAATCCATTTTTACCGCATGCTTCGCCGCATCTTTGAGACTTCTGGGCATCAAAGTAGCATCCGGTATTGTCACAATAGATCCCATTTTTTGTACACATACCGGTTTCCGGGTCATATATAGCACCATCTGGACAGTTTGTATAATCACATCCGGCACAATTTAAAGGATCAGTACATTGATTGTTGCATAAAACGCCGTTAACAAAACAATTCCATCGTGTGCGTTCTTCATTGTTGAGATAGCAACTTAAATTTGAATTGAACTTGCATCCATATAAATACCAAGCGTTGACAGGTTCATAAGTAGAACCATCATACTTTATGCAAGGATTATCGTAACAGGAACCAAGGCGACACTCTCCATAGGAAGAGGCATCACAACAATCCCCATATTCATTGTAGCAACGCCAATAGTTAATGGATCCATTTTCAAAGAAAATAGGCACACAATATTTTTCGCCATCTCGGCATCCGCCGTATCTTTCATTAGAGAACACGCCGTTTCCTTCACACGTTTCAGGATGGCACGTTCCCTGTAAACAGCCACTGCCGTCACTTGAACAAAGACGACCACATTGGACGCCGTTGATGAAACAGTCGAATGTGAAACCGGTTGTTCCGCCTTTGCATTCGAATCGTTGGCACTGACCATTGATGTAAATATACCCGTCGGGGCAAGCACATGTGTCAGCATTCGTGCCTTCAAAACACGTGCAGGCACAGGTGTTCGGATCTCGTTCGCCCGTCATGCCGGAACTGTTACACACGGGATGACACGAACCGCCGCACATGTCATATCCGTCTTCGCAGACGCAAGAACAAGTTGCCGTATCCCATGAGGCGTGTTCGGGACATTCCTGCGGTTCACAGATGCAATCACAAGTGACGGGATCGCGCATATAACCTTCTCCACATGTGGCATAACAACTGCCGCCGCATTCTTCGTATCCCGGTGCACATTGACAACTTCCGGCGACACAGACTTCTTTGGGGCCGCATAAGTTGTCATTGTCTTGACAGGTTCCGCTTTCGCAACTTTGACAGCCGGAACAATTACAATCAATCGGATCAACACCGCTTGACGGTTTTCCGACGGACAAACCGTCATAAGAAAAAACAAACGTATTGTCATTCCCACACGTTGAAGAAAGGTCGGCCTCATTCAATGTAACGGATTTGGGAACGGGAAAAGTCATATCTTGCAAACGACGGCAAACACGTTCGGGCACGTGAGAAGCGATAATGTCATACCCGTTACCGGAAGTCTTTTGATGTTGGTAAGTGATGTTTTCGACGATTTCATCGAACCCGGCCAAAGGATAAGTTTGTCCGACTTGTATTTGTCTGACGAAAGGATTTCCGAAAGAAGCAACAGCGCGTAAATCGACTTGGTTGTAGATTTGATTGGCGCGGTGTTTAGAAACGGCGAAGGAATAAGCGGCAATTCCGCCCACAGTCAAAACGCCCATGATGGCCAGAACAGCCAACATCTCAATCATGCTTCTGCCGGATTGGGGAGCTACCCGCCGCGCCGCGCGCCCGAAGAATTTCGGCGCGGCGGGCGGAAAAGTCCCCGAACGACTTGGCCGTATTTTCGTACTTTCTTTCGGGCTGTGTTTTTTTCCGTAGTGTGCGATCTTTTTTAAAAAAATGAAATAAAGTGTAACATCTTATTCTCCTAATTAACAATCCTAAACAACCGTGAATTAGGGATATCACAAGTTTAAACGAACTCTGTAAAAAAGGTAACACATTTCCATCCTTTTTATCTTAACGCGAAATAAAAGGTGTTGGCGTCGCATTAAAATGGGATAAAAAGCATTAAACGGACGCGTTATTTCAATTAAAATAGGTCGGGGGGGGGGGGGTAAACGTGTTGTTTGAATAAAGCTGCATCCTGTACCTCCTTGTGCATTAGAAATATTATGAGCAGATTCAAATTAAAATTCAATATTAAAAATTAATTTTTGGAATTTTGCAGCTGCTTTAAAATAAAGACACGTATGGCGCTGGATAAATTTGTTGTTCGGTTTTCGTCAATTTGTGCGATCAGCGCGCTGACGGATGTTTGCCGATTATCAGCGATGTCCTGAAGCGCTTGCCAGAATTCGTTTTCCAAAGAAACGCTGGTTGCATGGCCGAATAAAACGACGGATTTCTTTTTCATTGCTTTTTCCGAACAGCATTCAAGTCAATGACTTCGGCTTCTTCGTGAACCGGTTTTCCTTCTTTCTTTTGATAAAGCGCCGGTAAGAATTGCAGTGCAAATTGAGCCGACGGATCGACAAAAGAAACCAGGGATGTAAACGGAATGTGAAGCGTTGTATATTGCCCGGAAAATGACAAATCGACTTCAAAATAATTTTCTTGAACCGTTAGATTTTGAAATTGGTGTTGTAAAACAATCGTCATTTCATCGGTGTATTGCTCTTTTAAGAACGCCGGCATTTGAACA
The DNA here is from genome assembly GCA_944391545.1 of uncultured Alphaproteobacteria bacterium. Classification (GTDB taxonomy): domain Bacteria; phylum Pseudomonadota; class Alphaproteobacteria; order CAAHEQ01; family UBA3637; genus CALXXA01. Next base: position 23,578 of record CALXTZ010000001.1, on the reverse strand, counting down.
TCCGGATGCTTTGTGGAAAAAGTGATGTAGAAATGATGCGGATCGGGTAGCCCGTTTCGGCTAACATCGGTCAGAATGTCTTGAACGACTTTTAAAAAAGCTTTTTGTACGATTTCCTGATAATTATATCCCATGAAGCAGAACTCCCCGTTAAAAGCGGGGTTTTTCTGTTGCTAGGAAAACCCCAACCCCACCTTAAGCGTTCATAGCCCAAGGGATTGATTTGCCGCTAGGCTGCACTAAGCAGCGCGAGCGACCGGAACGAAATTATCATTCGCATTTAATAAACAGCCCGATAACGGCGGTACAATGCCGGATACAAGAAAAAGCCTTTACTACGCGTGTCGAACCTATGTCACCCCCTCATCGAAACATTCCAGTTCTTATTTGGTGGAGGTGTCGGGTACCGCCCCCGAGTCCACTACGCTTATTTCGCTTCCCGTTTAGTATCATAGTCAATTGCTTGACGCATTCATTATAGAAGAAAAAAAGCCGAAAATCAATAAAAAAAAGCCCGAAAAGTATGTTTCGGGCTTGAAAAGAGGCTAACTGACACCGTTTGAAGGGGATTATAAGACGGTTTTGATTTTTATTGTCGGAAAAACAGCGCGGTCAGAAAACTTTTCTTTGGATGATGTGAACGCCCTTAAATTTGTTGCCGTTTAAAAAATAAATTTTAATTGCATTTCGGGCGTGAAAAAGATATCCTCGAGCGTAAGGAGTCTTTTTCATGCCTGTTTATCCGAAAAGTCCCATTCGTTTTTTCCTGTACTATGCCGGTTTTTATAAAGGCAAAATGATTGCCGTTTACGTTTTGTTGGCAATCGGATTGTTTTTGCAAAAATTGGATCCTTTTTTGTTTTCTAAAATGATTGACAAGATGGTTTTGTTTGCACAGGACAAACAAGGTATTTGGCAGGCTGTCGGCGGTTTAATTCTTTTATTGATCATCATTGATTTACTTCAAAACGCCGTCCGGCGAACGGCGTTTTACTTTATTCAAAAAATAGAGCCTTCTTTGGACGTGCAAATCACCCAAGAAGCGACGGCCTATGCCCTCGGTCATTCGGTGGCTTTTTTGAATGATCAATTAAGCGGGAAAATCGCGGCTCGTGTCGGTCAATTGGCTGATTATACCCTACGATTGTTTTGGGATCTTTTATTCGGCTTTTTCTATCCGGTTGTCAATCTGTTGATTATTATCGGTATGCTGACGTGGGTTAATTGGGGATACGCCCTTTTGTTTGTTTTTTGGATGGGATTGTTGACGGTTGTTTTGATTGTATCGTCTTTCCGTATTAAAAATTACGCTTCTCGAAATGCAGAATGTATGGCAAACACATCCGGTGCCGTCGTGGATGCCATTTCCAACAGTTTCCTGGTGAAAAGTTTTGCGCATTTCGCATTTGAACAAAAATTATTGCAACCGCTTTTGGATGCACAGCGCCAAGCCGGCGAAACTTTGCTTGCCAAAATAGAAAACAATAAACTGATCCAGTTGCTGGTCATCGGCCTGTTTAATTTTACAATGATTCTGTTGTCGATTTATTTGTGGGAAAAGGGGACAGTTTCTCCGGGCGATATTGTTTTTGTTTTGCTGTTGACGGCAAATGTTCGACAGATTTTTAACGAATTCGTGCATCAATTGTTGGAATGGCATAAAACGTACGGTGTTTTGGCTAATGCATTATACGTGGTGACAACGCCTCATGAAATTCAGGATGTACCGAAAGCGAAAAAACTAAAAGTCAAAAAAGGGGAAATCATTTTAAAAGACGTCGTCTTTGCTTATCGGGACGGGAAAAAAGTTTTCGATGGACTGAACTTAAAAATCAAACCAGGTGAGCGGATCGGGTTGGTCGGTGTTTCCGGAAGCGGAAAAAGTACGCTTGTTAATTTGTTGCAACGGTTTTATGATATTCAAGGCGGACAGATTCTGATCGACGGACAGAATATTGCCCAAGTAACGCAAGAAAGCCTGCATCAAAACATCGCATTGATTCCGCAAGATACGTCTTTGTTCCATCGGTCTTTGTGGGATAACATTCGTTACGGAAATCCCGAAGTATCCGATCGCCAGGTTTTGGCCGCCAGTCGTAAAGCGCATGCGCATTTGTTTATCGACCAAATGAAAAATAAATATGACAGTATGGTCGGCGACAGAGGTGTGAAGCTTTCCGGCGGTCAGCGTCAGCGGATTGCTATTGCACGGGCTGTTTTAAAAAGGGCGCCGATTTTGATTTTGGATGAAGCGACTTCGGCACTGGACAGCGAATCCGAACATTATATTCAGGAAAGCATGAAAAAACTGATGAAAGGTAAAACGGTGATTGCCATTGCGCATCGGTTATCGACGTTGCGGGAAATGGATCGAATTGTCGTGATGAGCAAAGGGAAAATTATCGAACAGGGAACGCCTGCCGACTTGCTGAAGAAAAAAGGCAAATACGCCAAGTTATGGAAAATGCAGACGCAATTTCAAATGTCGGAAGAAATTAAGGCTTGAAACCATACAAGAGTATGTTATGATTTCCTTGATTGAAAGGAGTCTGAACAATGGTTAAAAAAGCTACTTCGGGTGAAGAATATAAAATTCTGAAACAAACATCAACGCCGAAAAAAATTGCAAAAATTTTAATTTTGGCGTGGACGGTGTGTGTGATTGCGCCGGTGATGTATGTCTGTCTGACGCAAGCGGTTTTATTAAAGGAATTTGCTGTCGTTAAAAGTGTCGGAGCTTTGAACGGCTTGTTGCAAAATCAATACACGAATTTGACGAGTGATGTTATTCAAAAAGTAGATATTCAAAAATATACGTCTCAAATCAAAGTCCCGGAAATTAAGTTGGATCAGGTAACCGAAACGACAGAAAAGGTTGCCAAAGTATCTGGTGCGTTGGCAAAACTAGGCGTTAAGAATGCGGATAAAGTCGAAGACTCAACAAAGGAGCTGCAAGAAAAATTGGATAAAGCCAATGCGAAATTACAGGCGTCCATCGAACAAATTCAAAAAACGTTGGAAACCGATATTCAGGCAGCGTTGACAAAGGAATTGTCCGGGTTGGCGGATACACAGGTACAAAAACAACTCGGGATCAGCTCGTCTGCTTACGCGCGATTGGTTAAAGGCGATTTCGGCTTTAAAACACAGACAGAACGCGAAGCGACAACGATGATTTATCAAGAACTGGCTCAAGCCAAAAAGGGTCTGTTGACTTCGGTGTTGTCCTACTTGGATTGTTATTTTAACTGGGTTAAATGGATCGTGACGGTTTTAGTATTGGTTGTTTTGTTGGTGCCTGTTGTCCTTGTTTGGTGGATTGCGAAAAAACTTTCCGCGAATTTCACGCAGTGTCCTTATTGCGGCAAGGTCTTTTTATCCAAGGCAGCTAAATTCAATTTGCTGAAATTGTTTAAATAAGAAAAAGAGTTTAATTCTTAAAAAGCCGCCTCGCAAGGGGCGGTTTTTGTATGCCGAGAAGGGACAGGCGGGCCTCTTTTAATACCTAAGGTTAGGTTGCTTTTTAGCTGTTTTTATGCCATCTCTATGAGAGGAAAGGAGCATGAAAATGAAAAATATGAAATTACATCCGACTTTAAATAATGAAGAAAAGAAAAAAGAAAGCATTCAGATTTTAAACCAAATGTTATCTGACTTTTTGGCGTTGGCTTTGGTAACCAAACAAGCGCATTGGAACATGCGAGGGCCAAACTTTATCGCTGTTCATGAAATGTTGGATCCGTTTAATGAAAAATTGTTGGATTATGCCGATCAGTTGGCAGAACGAGCCGTTCAACTGGGCGGGACGGCTTACGGTACGCCGCAAGTCATTGTCGAGACCGTTTCGTTTAAACCGTATCCGTTGGATATTTCCGATACGCAGGATCATTTGAAAGCACTGAAAGATCGCTATGCTCAAGTGGCCAACGCGGTTCGTCAGGTCGTTAATGAAGAAAAAGCCGATCCGGACACGGTGGATATTTTGACGGCAGCCAGCGAAGATTTAGATAAATACTTGTGGTTTATTGAAGCGCATTTGGATGATTAGGTTTTTTTGTGGATGATGTCATATAACTGTCGAATCATGCATGTGATTCGACAGTTTTTAATGAAATTTGTTTGTGCTTGATATGTTCTCGTATTTATTAAAGATTGGAAGTAATAAGTATTTTTTGTCTGTTTTAAAAATTAATATTTTATAAAAAAATACTTGACTTGAAGTTAACTCGAGGTTGTAAATTAAAAAATGACTCGAGTTTAACTCATTTTCAATCGGGAGGGAATATGTTAAAAATCATACCTGTTTTCTGTTCACTTCTCATGTTTTTGACACTATCGGGAAAGGCACAAACAATGGATACGCTCTCTTCAAAACAAGAACAAATCGTTGTGATTTCGGCTTTGACGGCTGACGGTAACTGGACGCAGTTGGAACAAGCTCTTCAAAAAGGGCTGGATGCGGGGCTGACACAAAATGAAATTAAGGAAATTTTATTGCAATTATATGCTTACACCGGGTTTCCGAAAAGTTTAAGCAGTATCAATCAATTGATTGCGGCAATAGAGGCACGAGAAGCTCAAGGCATTCAGGATCCTCAAGGAACAATGCCGACTTCTTTGGCTTTGGATACGGATAAATATGCTTACGGCAAAAAAACGGTTGAAACGCTGTTCGGCCCGGAAAAAGGCAAAGCCCCTTATGCGGTGGCGGTTCCGGCAACGGATACGTTTTTGAAAGAACATTTGTTTGCGGATATTTTCGGCAGAGGTGTTTTGTCTTATGAAGATCGGGAATTGGCGACGATTTCAGCCTTGGCGGCAACCGGAAATGTTCGGCCGATGTTAAAATCGCATATGACCGGCGGGATGAATGTCGGGTTAAGCAAAGCACAGCTGGAACAGGCATTGGATATTATTGAATCCTATTTGGGTGCGGAAAAAGCGCAAAAAGGACGCGTTATTTTGGCGGAAATAACCGAAGGAACGACGGATACGCGTAACGTATCGGATGTGGAAACGACATTCGGCCAAGGCGATGTTAATCCTTACAGTCAATATTTTACGGGAACGACGTATCTGACACGGATGAGCCCGTATGACGAAACATGGCGTTCGTCCATCGCCAATGTGACATTTGAACCTTCTGCGCGGACAAATTGGCATTCTCATTCGGGCGGCCAAATTTTGCTGGTTACGGACGGGATCGGCTATTATCAGGAAAAGGGACAACCGGCACGGCGTTTAACCAAAGGTGATGTTGTTCGGATTCCGCCCAACGTCGAACATTGGCACGGTGCGGCACCGAACAGCTGGTTTGTTCATGTCTCTTTGGAAACGAACGGCGATACCAATCAAGTCACTTGGTTGGAACCCGTTACGGACGAAGAATATCGCGGGGCGACGGGAGAATAACGCATGAAAAAAGTTTTAATCTTGTCAGGCAGCCCGAGAAAGGGCGGCAATTCGGATACGTTATGCGATGCTTTTTTGAAAGGCGCGCAAACGGCCGGTCATTCGGTTGAAAAAATCAGATTGTCCGAACAAAAAATAAATTATTGTTTGGGATGCGGCGTGTGCAATCGAACGCATCAATGCATTCAAAAAGATGATATGAAAGACATCTTGAACAAAATGGTCGAAGCGGATGTCATTGTGATGGCAACACCGGTTTATTTTTATACGATGGACGGTCAAATGAAGACGTTGATAGATCGAACGGTTCCCAGATACGAGGAAATTGCCGGCAAAGACTTCTATTTTATTTTGGCGGCAGCCGATACGGATCAGGCGATGATGCAAAAAACCATTGACGGGTTTCGCGCTTTTACGCAAGATTGCCTGCCGGATGCGCATGAAAAAGGAATCGTTTACGGATTGGGTGCCTGGCAGGTCGGAGATATTCAAGGCAGTCCTGCCATGCAAACTGCTTATGAAATGGGTTTAAACGTTTAGGAGCTTTTAAGATGATGGGAATAATCACGGCTCTGATGGCAATGTTGTATGCTTATGTGGAAGCGCGGTTTGTCCTCGTTTTGGCTGTGCCGGTTTGGGTGAAAGTGATTTTTTCTTTCTTCTTGGGGTTGGGAATTTTTAACCTGATCGTTGTTCTGCAATGGGGATATTTGTTACCGGAATGGGTATGGCGTCTTTTTTCAATCGCACAGGTGTTGTTGATTTATGCTTTGTTGGCAGCGATTGTGCTGGATGTGTTGCGGTTGTTCCATGTTCATACGACATCTGTTGCGATCGGATTGGCCGTTGTTTGTTTAGGGGCTGCCGCGTATGCCGGATGGCATGCCGCCTCATTGCCGGTTGTCAAAGAAGTCTTGATTGAATCCGATCATCTGCCGGCAGATTGGCAACCGTTAAAAATAGCTCAATTAACCGATTTGCACATCGGTCAGGGATTTAATCAAAAATGGTTAAAACAAGTCGTCGACAAAACAAATGCACTTCATCCGGATGTGATCGTTATAACGGGCGACAGCATTGACAATACGGTCGATCAGTTGTCACCCCAAATGGAACCGTTAGGGCAGTTAAAAGCAGCGCTGGGTGTTTATATGGTCTTTGGAAATCATGAATATTATTATGGGCCGGACGCGTGGGAAGAAGCATTTGAAAAGATGGGGATTTCCGTTTTACATCAAAAGCATGTTTTATTGCGTTCTGGCGCACAAACGGTTGCTTTGGGCGGCGGCACATGGGGCGCTCGGTATCATCCGAAACGGCAGGATGCACGTCTTCGGGAAATTTTTGATGGCGTTCAATTGGGTGTGCCGCGGATTTTGTTGGCGCATTATCCGGCCGTTTTCCCGGCTGCCGCCCAACAAGATGTTTTATTGCAGTTATCCGGTCATACGCACGGCGGCATGACGTTTCCGATAAACTTGATTACCAAAGCGTTTAACAGCGGATATTTGCGCGGATTATATCAAGAAGACGGTCGCTTTTTGTACGTCAGCGACGGCACCGGGTTGTGGGGCGGTTTACCGGCGCGCATCGGAACGCAAAATGAAATCACGTTGATAACGGTGAAACGGCCTTGAAATGAAAGGCCGGGCTTCTTATTTAGAAGAAAAGGAGAAAAAAATGCTAAAGGGTCTTTTATATCTTGTTCTTATAATTGTTTTAGTCGGAGCTGCCGCGGGGGCTTATCATTTATTCCAAGTCGCGGAACGAAATAAACAGGCATTAAAACCGTATCAAGGACCTCGCCAAGTCTACCAGTCTGATTTGGGAAAAGTTCTCGTTATTTATTATTCGTTGACCGGACATACGCGGGCAATCGCAGACCAAATTGCGGCGTTGACACAGGCTGATACGTATGAAATCAAAACCGCACAACCGTTGGATTTGGGATGGTTTTATCTGAATGTGAAAAAGCAGTTGAAAACCAAACAGTATCCGCAATTGGTTCAAAATACGCCGGATTTAAGTCAATATGACGTGATTTTCGTCGGTTCGCCCGTATGGTGGTATACCGTATCGACGCCTGTTTTGTCTTTTTTGCAACAAACGGATTTTATGGGCAAAAAAGTCGTTCCGTTTTCGACACAAGGCAGTAACTTCGGACGGTTCTTTGATGTCTTTCAACAAGAAGCGCGCCATGCGGTTTTGCAGCAAGGTGAGTCGTTTAACAATGTGAATGCTTCCTATGATGACGCCGTTCATAATAAAATCGTTGATTGGTTGCGGCGGTTGAAATAAAGAATCTGTTTATTCGAGGTGTTTTTGAATTTCTTTTTCAATCCAAGTCATAATCAACGTCGTTATTCTTTTTTGTTGTTGTTCGGATAAAGGAATGCCCTGCGGAATATGGTGCCATTTCGATAAGCATCCGCGGCAACAGGTCGCCGTTGCATGTTGTGCGATAAAAACAGGATGTCCGCGCATGGGCGTTTGTTTCCCGTCGTTCGGAATGTCGGCGGGGGCTAACCGTTTGGCAATGAAATCGGCCGCATGCTCGGCAATGACGGGCATCGTTTTTTGAGCAATGTAAGCCCTGTCTTTATCCGTCAGATGAAATTGACTTCTAAACGGCGATTGAGCCAGTCTTTCAAAAATATCAACCATTATTATCTCCTTTTAAAAAGGTAGGGCGAATTGTCTTTTTTGTCCAGTAAAAACGGAACGGAAATTTATTTTCGGGTGGCGGTTTTCTTTAAAACAAACAAAGAACTGACCAGAACAAGGCCCTTGACCAGAACGGCGAAAAAAATAGCTGTTCGCGGCGAAGCAATATCAGCCAATCCTCCCAAAAAGAACATTGTAACGGCTTGCACCAAATTGGACATGAAGGAAATAATGGATTTCATGGTTGCGCGTTGTGCCGCTGAAAATTCGTTTTGCAAAAGAGTTGCGCCGCTCGTTTGTCCTGCTCCGTAAAAAAGATTAACGCCGGCCATAATAAACGGCGTCACGGCAGAGTTGATACAAACACCGACGGTTCTGATAATGACATTGGCGACCATAGAGCCGAAAAAGAGCGGAATAATCCCCCATTTTTTCACATACGGAATCAGGAAAAAGCTGATGGTGCCGCAGGCTTGTTTACAAAACCGGGCAAGGTTAATCAGCCAGTCCGGGATAAGTGTGCTGAAATAAGCGCTTTCAAACCGATGAGACGCAAATCCGACGGCTCGATCGAAGATTGTAATTAAAGCGTAAAAACGCAACCGGCGATTCCGTCTTAATTTTCGATAAGCGATCAAAAAATGTTTAAAAGATGTTGTTTGATGATACGTTTGGATTTTTTGCGGCTCGATATATAAAAAAGCAATCATCAGTTGGCCAATAGCCAAAAGACAGGAAAGCCATGCAAGCGTTTGCAACGAAAAATAATATGTGACGCCGGCGGCAAGCAAAGCACTGACACCTAATCCGACTTGGTTCCAACCGTTGCTTTTTGCGTATAAAACATCAAATTGATCGGGGCGGCCTAATTCTTCCATCGTTTCATACATGAGGGCTTCATCTGTTCCGGACAAAAGAGCGTCGCTGACGCCCCATAACAAAGCGCCGGCAAATAACATCCACGTTTGTTGGTATTGACCGGCCAGCGCCCATAAAGCAAAGCATATAAAGATAGAGACGGCGGCCCAAATAAGTGTTTTCTTTCGGCCGATTCGGTCTGAAATAATACCGGTCGGTATTTCCATAAAAGTTGTTGAAAGACTGCATACGGAAAAAACGGCCATTGCCCATGCATAAGAATGTGTGATTTGTTCAAAATAAATAATAACGAGCGTCGCAAGCGGCCACAGTCCGCCGAAAAAGTTATCCCATTTAAAAAGAGTCATATTGCGCTTAATCATTTTTATCTCGTAAGCGTTTTTTATCGTATTCTTTTCTTTTTTGCAAGAACAATCGATTATAGATTTGATAAGAGTTTTTCCTATAAAAGTTGTATTTCTCGGCTTTTTTTGCTATAATAAAAAAATAAAGGAGAGGAAGATGGCAAAGACGGCTGAAGAAAAGCAAGCCATTGAATTGGCAAAGAAATTTATTAAAACCGGCCTGCGTGGCAGTACGGAAGATAAAATTCGGAATAAATTGGGGAATAAAGCTTGGCCGTTGGTTCAAAAAGTAACGCGTTTCGGCGGGTGGGGCGGTGTCGGAATTACGGCGTTATTGCTTGCGACGGGATATCCGATTGCGTTGTTTCCCGCGGCTTTGACAATCGGTGCGGCATTTGGGGCAGACAGATGGGCGCGCGGACATATTCAGTTTTTGCAAAATGTAACGTTGCGTCAAGCGGCTTTTTTCGGCCGTTCAATGAAAAATGCCAATGTGCCGGAGGCTGTTCGCCAAAAAGCGATGGAGTACTTTTTAAAAAAAGAAAGCCCGATGTTTACGGCTCGAAAATATATTCAAAAAAATCCGGATATGGTGGCACGGTTAAAAGACGGTCAAATGGCCAAGTTGAACAAAAACTTTGTTTCGATTTTTGATGAAAATACACATGCACTCAGCAATTTGGCCGCTAAAGAAAAAAGAACCGTGACATTTTTGGAACGGATGGCCGTTTATAAAAAATCTTGGCAACAGTTTCAAGCGGCAAAGGCGGAGGAAAAGGCGGCTAAAATCCTGTTAAATGCGGATGCTCCTGTGGGAAAGGCTTTTTCGGCGCAAAAGAAAGCATCCCGATTGAGTGCGGTTTTGGCTCGTTCACAAATGCCATCTCAAACAGTTGCAAAGGCGGCGCCGGAGGTGCTTCCGAAAACACTTGAAAACGGGGCAAAACGCTTGCCGATTTCGGCCAAGTTGATGGAGAAAATCGGTTCGGAAACCGTCAAAAAAACGGGGGCAAAAATTGCCGGTTTGACAGCGTTGAAAGTCGGTGCTAAAAAAATTCCGATTTTGGGAGCAGTTTTTGGAACGGCTTTTGCAGCTGGTCGGGCAGCAAAGGGTGATTGGACCGGTGCCGGTTTGGAATTTTGTTCCGGAGCCGCCAGTTGCGCGCCCGGTGTCGGTATGGCTGCTTCTTTGACGATTGACGGGGCTTTGTTGGCGCGTGATTTGGCAGACGGTCGATGATGCAACAAATGAAATTGTATACGACTTTTTTAACCGAAAACGGGGATGTCGTTTGTGTGATTCCAGCTGGGCGGGAAAATGAACCGGAGCAACCGAAAATTTTATATGACGGCAATCAACATGCTTTGTTTTATCGGGCGCCGGGGCAGTCATTCGTATTGGATTACCTCAACGAAGCCATTCAAATCGCCTTGAAACAAACGGATAAAGTTTTGTTGTTTGAAGTCGATTTAGATCAACAAGATGTCGTTACGGATTATTTTGTTCCGGTTGTGCAGACGGAACGATTGCCTGCTTTTCAATTGGAACAAACCGTCGATGAATAAAGGCTGCTCTTATGACGCAGACGCTTTTTCCATTTGCTCGATAGCTTCTTGAATCCCGTGTTCATATTGCTTGATGTCTTGCGGCGATAAAATTTCCAGCAGCTTATAAAGTGCGCCGGCATGGTGCATTTCATCTTCGGCAATATCCGTTAAAACGGCTTTGATGTCTTTGTTGTCCGTGCTTTCCATGATTTGTTGGTAAATTTGAATGGCTTCAAATTCTGATGCAATTCCGAATTTAATTGCGCGCAAGATTTCAACGTCCGTCAATTTGCGCGGCGGTGTCAACACGTTATTAATATTTGTAAATTCCGGCATTTTTCCTCTCCTTTTATTAACCTTTTAAAAAGATAGAGAGGCTTGGTATCAAATGCAAGTTTTTCATAATGCTCTGAATATTTATAATGAGTATTCGGTTTCTGATTTTTTATAAAGGGCTATTATTTTTTTGATTTATAAAAAGTTAATGCCCTTCTAATTGTCTTATTGAATTTTTTTGTTTTTGAAGTATGCTTCTTCTGGATTTCTTAAGGGAGAGATAAGTGAGAATGGGCAGACATTGTCATCCAAGAAAGGATTAAAAATGGCAGATCGTGGTTTACTTTTGAGCGCTTTAAAAACGTATAAAACAGACTATGCTTCGGAGCAAGGATTTATTCAAGAAATGATCAATTTCATAGAAAACAATCCAAATTGCTTTGAACGTTCTAATTTATCGGGTCATGTGAATGGTTCTGTTTGGGTTTTAAGCCCGGATGAAAAAAAGTTCTTCTGACGCATCATAAGAAGTTGAATCGCTGGTTGCAGTTAGGGGGACACTCTGATGGGGATGATAATACCTGGAATGTTGCTTTAAGAGAAGCAACAGAAGAATCCGGTATTCAAAACATTCAATTTGTGATGAAAGAAATTTTTGACATTGATATTCATACTATTCCGGCGAATGCAAAGAAAAATGAACCGGAACATAAACATTATGATGTGCGTTTCTTGTTAAAGGCTCCCACAGAGAAAGTTGTTATAAGCGATGAATCAAATTCTTTAAAGTGGGTCAATGCAACAGAATTATCCGACATGGCAAGAAAAGGGGAAATCTCTGCTGCGATGGTTCGGATGACGGATAAATGGTTAAGCCGGAGATAACCTCTTTTCCCCGGGACTTTCAGGCATAAAAAAGCCGCCCTTCTCGGACGGTTTTTTTATTGGTGGAGGTAAGGAGGATCGAACTCCTGACCTTTGCAATGCCATTGCAACGCTCTCCCAGCTGAGCTATACCCCCACTGGATGGAAGTTAATATACATGAAAAAAATTAAAAAGCAAGCAAAAAATGCAACCTTTTTATCCCAAATGTCCTTCAAGTTTCATCGAGGTCGCTCCGTGTCTTGAAATAATAATGTGATCGCTTAATTCAAGACATAAAGCAGCAGCAACGCTTTTCAACTCTTGCGTCATTTTGATATCTTGCGGAGACGGCCGAGCGTCGCCCGACGGATGGTTATGAATTAAAACCATTGAAGTCGCTCCCAGTTCAAGCGCTTTGTGAATGATTTCACGCGGATAAAGGGCAACTTTGTTGATTGTTCCTTCGGCCATTTTCTGATCCAAAAGCAAATGTAATTTGGCATCTAAAAAGAGAATATGGAAAGATTCTTTTTTCTCGCGCCCTAAAGTGGAATAACAATAATCTATAATTTTGCTTCTGTTGCCCAAAATGGGTTGGCTGACTAAATCTCTTCGTAAAATAGCCGCGTTAGCGGTACGAATAAGCTTGAATAAAGCAACCGTATTTTCTTTGACGTCTTTGAATTGATACAGCACTTCCGAATCGGCACACAAAACATTTCCGAGTGTGTCAAATTCGGCCAATAATTGTTTGGCTAACAATTTAACGTCTTTTCTCGGAATGGAATACATAAGCAATGCTTCCAGAATTTCACATTCTTCAAACAAACTTAAATCCGTTTTTAAAACTCTTTCTCTGGTTCGTTCGCGATGCCCGTGCAGCAACACCGTCGGAGATTCTTCTTGCGTCTTTTCTTTCTTCTTTTTCATTTTGTTTGTATACTCTTTTGAGGGATGTAGGGAGGATAATCATATCCGGCCGGCGATAAAGTGAAAATTTCAGGCCCGTCTTTGGTGATCCCGATGGTATGTTCAAATTGCGCTGAAAGGGTTCTGTCTTTTGTGATGGCAGTCCATCCGTCGGACAAGACCAAAGTATCCGGCCCGCCGATGTTAACCATCGGTTCAACCGTAAAAATCATGCCTTCTTGAATGGTCATGCCTTCCCCTTTATTCCCGTAGTTTAAAACATTCGGTAGCAAATGAAAAGCTTGTCCGACCCCGTGACCGCAGAAATCTTCCACGACGGAAAAACGTTCTTTAGCGGCACACGCTTCAATCGCATAGCCGATGTCGCCCATCGTATTGCCGATTTGAGCTTGGTTAATACCGGCCCACATGGCATGAAAAGCACATTCAACGACGCGCTTTGCTTTAACGGACGGCGTTCCGACATAATACATGCGGCTGGAGTCTCCGTACCAACCGTTTAGAATCGGCGTGATGTCAATGTTAACGATATCCCCGTCATAAAGGACTTTGTCTCCGGGAATGCCGTGACACACGATGTGGTTGGCCGATATACAACTGGCTTTCGGATAGCCTCGGTAACCGAGTGTCGCGGGAATGGCGCCGTGATCGCGCATAAACTCTTCCATCAACGCATCCAGTTTGCCGGTCGTAACCCCCGGAACGACAAACGGTGTGATGTAATCCAACGTCAAGGCTGCCAAACGCCCGGCTTGGCGCATGCCGTCGAATTGTTCAACTGAATATAAAGCAATTTGTTTGTTCATTTTGACTTTCTCTTTCCGGTTAGGTATAATACCCATATTAAAGGGAATTTTCCACTTAATTTTTAATTTTTTTTAAAGGATGCGTATATCATGACTCCCAAACAAAAGATTGCCGTGATAATTTTTGTGTTAGCGTTGATTTTTGGTACGATGCTTTTCAATTCTCCGCTGACAAACAAAGCGCCCGAAGATGCGCCGTTATCGGCTGTTTCGCGTGTTTTGGAATAAAATCGGATGCGCCCGAAAACCGGTATTTTCGGCTTAAAACCGTCAGGCCCTGAAAAGATTCATAAAAAATGCTTGCAAAAAATCAAAAAAGTGTGTATGAAGTAGGTTCTAAAAAATTGTTGATTTGAGTTATCCGGTTCCGGGTAACGTTTTGTTTATGAAAGAAAGAGTAAGAAAATGGCAGTACCAAAGAAAAAAACGTCCAAATCCCGCAGAGATATGCGGCGTTCTCATGAAGCTTTGACGAAAAATGCGATGGTGGAATGTCCGAATTGCGGTGAAATGATGCGTCCGCACCATGTTTGTGACGCTTGCGGTTTTTACAACAAACGTGAAGTTGTTGTGACGGCTAAAGCCGAATAAAGGCAAAATAAATGGCTGAACCGATTGTTATCTCTATTGACGCCATGGGCGGTGACAATGCACCGGAAGCTGTCATTGAAGGTGTGAAACTGGCCAGTGAAAAACAGGAAAATGTTTTTTTCTTGCTGTTTGGAGATGAGCGGCAAATAGCCCCTCTTGCCCGGGCAAAGGGGCTGCCGGAATCAGCCTATAAAATTTACCACACGGACGAGGTTATTAAGGCCGATGAAAAACCGTCGGCTGCGGTTCGTTACGGCCGTAACAGCAGCATGTGGAAAGCGATTTATGCTGTCCGCACCGGCGAATCGAAAGCGGTTGTTTCTGCCGGAAATACGGGGGCTTTTATGGCGATGTCCAAAATTTGTTTGGGGACAATCGCCGGGGTAGATCGTCCGGCGTTGGCGGCCATGATGCCGACTCTGAATCCCGGGCGGCCGAACGTGATGCTGGATTTGGGGGCTAATGCCGAATGCAATGCGACCAATTTGGTCGAATTCAGTATTATGGGGTCTGTTTTTTACCGGTTGTTGTACAAGGTTAAAAACCCGTCTGTCGGATTATTGAACATCGGCTCGGAGGAAACAAAGGGACGCGAGGAAATTCGTGAAGCGGCTTTAATTTTGAAAGGCAACAAAAATAAAGTCAATTATGCGGGCTTTGTGGAAGGATTTGATATCAACAGCGGTAAAACGGACGTGATTGTTTCGGATGGTTTTTCGGGTAATGTTGCGTTAAAAACCGTTGAGGGGACTTCGCGGCTGATCAAGAATTTGTTTAAAGAAGCGGTTCATTCGTCGTTTTTGGCGAAAATCGGATTTGTTTTGGCTTTGCCGGCTTTGCTGAAGCTGAAAAAAAGAATGGATCCGCGCCTTTACAACGGGGCGATGTTTTTGGGATTAAACGGGATTTCGGTAAAAAGTCATGGGGGCGCCGACGCGTTGGGGTATTCTTATGCCGTGGGCGTAGCGGTTGATTTGGCGCGTCATGATTTGTGTGAAAAAATTCGAGTCGAATTAGAGGACTTGATTTTAACGCCGGAATCTGTATCATAAGATTACGTTTTATTTTTATAGGGAAAAAAGATGTCAGTCATCCGTTCAAAGATTCTGGGAGTAGGTTCATATTTGCCTGAAAAGGTTATGACCAATGATGATTTGTCAAAGATGGTTGAAACGTCGGATGAATGGATTGTTGAACGGACGGGGATTAAGATTCGGCATCTTGCGGCTGATGAGGAAGTCACCTCAGATTTGGCCGTTAAAGCGGCGCAGGATGCTTTGGAAAATGCCGGCATAACGGTACAGGAGCTGGATGCGATTCTTGTGGCGACAACAACGCCGGATCACACATTTCCGGCAACGGCAACAAAGGTGCAGGCTCGGCTTGGGATGACGCACGGGTTTGCGTTTGACCTGCAAGCCGTATGTTCGGGTTTTATGTATGCAATGACGATGGCGGACAGTTTAATTCGCGCCGGACAGGTTAAAACGATTTTAGTCATCGGGGCTGAAACTTTATCAAGATTGGTTGATTGGACGGATCGGAACACATGTGTTTTATTTGGAGACGGTGCCGGTGCTGTTGTTTTGACGGCTGTTCAAGGACAGGGGACGGCGGCTGATACCGGTATTTTAAAGGCAAAAGTTTTTTCGGACGGAACGTTTGGGGAGTTGTTGCATACAACCGGCGGGCCGTCCAGTTCGCAGACTATCGGAACAATTTTTATGAACGGAAAAGAAGTGTTTCGGCATGCCGTCGGGAAGCTGGCCGATGCGGCGGAGGATGTTTTGTCCGAAGCCGGTGTTTCAAGTGAAGAATTGACTTGGCTTGTGCCCCATCAGGCGAACTTGCGTATTATTGATTCGACCGCAAAGAAATTAGGACTTCCTGCGTCGAAGGTCGTTGTTACCGTTGATCATCATGCCAATACATCGGCAGCGTCGATTCCGCTGGCTTTGGCCGAAAAGGTCAAGTCCGGTGAGATTAAACGCGGCGATTTATTGTTGTTTGATGCAATGGGTGGTGGCTTCACGTGGGGAGCGATGCTGGTTCGGTTTTAAGAAAAGACTTGATTTTTAAAGGCTTTTCTTTTACAGTAAGAAGTTAATAAGATTGAATTTTTAAGAGGAATAAATGAAAAATATTACACGTGCGGATTTGTCGGAAGCCGTTTATCGGGACTTGGGTTTATCTTATACGGAATCTGAAAAATTGGTTGATCAAGTCTTTGAAGAAATAACAAAAGCTTTCGAAGCCGGTGAAGATGTTAAAATTTCTTCCTTTGCCAGTTTTTATTTGAAAAAGAAAACGGCGCGTGTCGGCCGCAACCCGAAAACGGGCGAAGAGCATCCGATTACGCCCAGAACGATTTTATCTTTCTGCCCGTCTCAAATTTTAAAAGATGAAGTGGCAGGCGTAACCGAAAACAAGGATTAGTATGAAATCTGAAAATGCTTATCGCACCATCGCTGAGGTTTCGGACATATTGAATGTCCCGGCACATGTTTTGCGATTTTGGGAGACGCAGTTTCATCAGATTAAACCGATTAAACGTGTGGGCGGCCGTCGGTATTATCGAACGGAGGATATTGACCTGATCGCACAGATACGGGACTATCTGTATAAAGACGGCTATACAATCAAGGGGGTTCAGAAGATTTTGAAATCTTCGGGGAAAGAAGAGGTTTCATCTACGGTTTTATCAGACCGGTTTATAGATGAAATGAAAGAAATCCGGGATTATCTCGGGCAATTTATATAACCCTTGAACGGTGAAAGGATGGTAACATGTGTGAAAAAATGGATCCTGTTTTAAAAGCAAAGAGAGAACGGATGTCTCGTCCGGATACGGATAAGTTCGGCAGACAAGTGCGTAAACTGCCGGTGGTGGCAGCTCATAAGTGTAGCGGCAATTGCGGATGTAACGGTGCTTGCGGAACAGCTTGCCGTTGTGCGCAAACACGCGTGAATGAAGGTTAGTAAAGCCCCGTAAGGGGCTTTTTCCCGGAAAGGCCGAAAATGACGCCGGATTTAAATACAACCGATACTTTGAAAGCTTTTACGGAAAGAATCGTCTTTATTTTGATTTTGGCTGCTTTGTTGATTGGTGCCGCCAAAGGGTGTGTCGCTATTCGAAAAAGAGTGATTCTTCACCGCAATCAGCAACAACCGGGCGGCCTCATTCATCAATTGCAGGGTCCCCAAAGATGACTTATTCTTTTCCGTGTTGATAGCGATTGCGTAAGTAAACCGGATTAAATGCTTTTCCCGTCATGTGCGTGTGAACGGAAATCAGTTTGTGCGTAAATTGAGAAAAGTGTCTTTCCTGTTCCGATAAATAAGAACCGGCCTCGCGAACCGAAAGATAACTGATTTCTTCATCAATCATCTTAAGCGAATCATGATACAATCGGCTGACGCGGGTGACTTGAGATTCCGTCAACCCTAATCGTTTTTGTACTTCTTCGGTCGAAACGGGAAGTTGACAAGTGGGTTGGATGTGAAGAGCTTGAGGTGCCGGTTGATCGAGCAAACGTGTATCTTGGATAATTGCATTTGTCAAATGGGCTTGATAAGCCTTCACTTGCGTGTGCAAACAATGATATAAAACCATTTTTTCCTGCAAACTGACCGGGTCTTTATCGGCAGGGACATCGGCCATTTGATCTATTTTTAATTAAGGAGGGGGAAACTCATTTGACAAAGTGGATTCCGGCAGCCGCAAAGTACAGCCCGTTAAAACAGATAAGGCTATAAATGGCAGAAAAACATGAGTTTGCATGATAAATCCTTTGAAACAAATAAAGAAAAGACTGCGAGAGCCCTTTGAAAGAGTGTGTAAAAAAACTGGACAAAAGCTCAAGAGTGATTTAAAAAATATTACGCCCGGGTTTTCGCGGCATTCATTTTTTGAATATTTTGTTTGCTGATTTGGACAACTGCCTGTTCAAGATCGTTGAGAATTTCTTCTTTCAGATCCTGTACATAAGGGTGTGTTTTAACGGCATTTTCATAATAAAACTGCCCGTTGGGACATTGTCCCCAATAAGCAACGCCGCCTTTGTAAAAGTTGCTTTGCAGGGTCGCTTCCATCCGATCCAGCGCATAAACGATTTGAGCTTCTCGTGTTTGCCGTGCTTCATATTCCTGCCAAAGATCAAAAATCTGCTGGCCGATAGGAGAGGGCAATTGGTCGGCATATTCCGAAATTGCTTTTTGTTCAGCTTTTTTCTTTTGTGCGAGCACCTGTTTATCCGAAGCCGTTACGGCATAGGAAAAGTCTTTTGTTTGAGCTTCCGCAATATCGTGAATAAGCGCCATTTGATGGATTTTCAGTGCATCGACGGGTGTTTTTAAGTAAGGCAGCAGAAGCATTGCCAAAAAACAAAGCTTGAATGTGTGGTCGGAATCAGATTCGCGCGTGCCGTCAGATAATAAATTATCTCGATTGACCAAACAAAATTGGTTTAAAATGGACATAAAAGAAACGATACGGCGAATCTTTTCCATTTTCTTAACTATGCTCGTATGCCAAAGACCGAACTGACAAAAGATGTGTGCCGACCTTTATGCTTTGCGCTTTTTGGCGCGTGTCGTAAGCAACGATTTCGGATCCGTCTTTATTAAAATAGACCAGGCGTTTGTAGGTGAATTTTTTCTCGTTGCGGCTGATTAAAGCCCCTGTTTTATCAAAATGTTCAATCGTGCCGTAGGGAACGGTTAAAGTCGATTTTGAAATCCAAATACCGGGGTCGAATGTTCGATTTTGGTAATGACCGGATAATTCTTCCGCAGTTCGTGTTACTCGGCATTGAACTTGATGTGAATTCGGATAGCGCATATCGACAATTTCGTGGATTCGTTTTCCGTTGGAAACTGTGGCCGTAATGGTAAAGCGACCGTTCTTTTTAATTTCAGTATGCGTTTCTATAAGAGGGTCTTCCTGTTCTTGTGCTGTTTTAGATTTTGTATGTGAAAAATGAAAAAGTGTCATTGTTTTTTCCCTTTAAAAAAATATATCCTATCATTGTCTCGATGTTTTGTCAAGTTTTTTTGTTTTGATATAGGGCTTCTTTGGGGGAAAATCAAGAAAGCAACAGCTCTTTTGTTTCAAAAGAGCTGTTTGGGGGAAAATGCATTTACTTGCAGGATGCGAGAGTAATATGGACTTAATTTTTATTTTTTAATTGATTCATATCTAGATCTTTTTCGCAAAAGAATAAAACACTTCTTTTTCTAATTGCTGTTGCCCCAGAAAAGAATGACGGATTATTGGTATTATATAAATAAGCTGTTGAGTTTTGAGCTACTCCAGTAATTTCATCTTCTTTCGAGATGATTTGAAAATCAGATTGTTCACATGTATCATAAGCATATCTTAAACAGGATGAAAAATTGAACCACGTCCCGTCACATCTACTTTCATAAATAGGAACACCCTTTATAGTCATTACATGTGATGTATTCATTGATGCACACCCACTAATTTGAAAGATAATTATAAATATTAAGATTGTTTTTTTCATTTTCTAACGCCTCCAAGTTTTGTAAAACAAAACCCACCGATAAGGTGGGCGGATGTTAGAAAACCGTTTACTATCAGACGGCTCGGTTTATTCAGCCAAAGCCTTATTCGCCGACATCCGCCCTTGTAGGAACAGATTATCGGCATATTTATTTTGAGTCGTTATGCTTAACGACTGATTTGATAAGGGTTTTCTACGCCCTTGTTGCATACAATATATGCAACTGCGCCAGAATAACAGACAACTGCAATTTTGTCCAGTATTAAAATAAACGGTCGAAAAATCCCCCGCATCGGGGGAGGGAAGGATCCCCAAAAAAAACTACATCAGGGGCGGGAAACGGATCAAAAAAATCCCCCGCTTTGAGGGCGGGGGACTTTGTGCTTCAAATAATCGGATGATTATTTTTGTTCGTCTTTAACGGCAGCTTGTGCTGCAGCCAAACGTGCAATCGGCACGCGGTACGGCGAACAGGAAACGCCATCCAAGTATTGGTTCAAGTACATAATCGAAGCCGGATCGCCACCGTGTTCACCACAGATGCTTAAATACAGCTCTTTATTTGTCTTGCGGCCGTCTTGGCAAGCCATCGCGACCAATTTACCAACACCGGATTGATCCAATGATTGGAACGGATCCCGTTCATAAATGCCTTTTTCAACATATTTCGGCAAGAATGAACCGGCATCGTCACGGCTCATCCCCAATGTTGTTTGGGTTAAGTCGTTTGTTCCGAATTCAAAGAAGTCCGCGATTTCGGCAATTTCATCCGCCAACAAAGCAGCACGCGGCAATTCAATCATCGTTCCGACGAAGTATTCCACTTTCTTGCCTTTTTCAGCAAAGACTTTTTCTGCTGTTTTGTCGATAATCTTCTTGCAGATTTCGAGTTCTTTCTTGGAAGAAATCAAAGGCACTTCGATTTCCGGAATGACTTTAATGCCTTGCGCATCGACTTCCAAAGCGGCTTCGATAATCGCCCGTGTTTGCATTTCGCAGATTTCCGGGAAGACAACCGCTAAACGGCAACCGCGCAGACCCAACATCGGGTTAGCTTCGTGCAATTGAGCCGTCCGCGCCGCAATTTCTTCAACAGAAACGCCCAGTTCTTGCGCAATTTCAACTTGTTCGTCGTGTTTGTGCGGCAAGAATTCATGCAACGGCGGATCCAACAAACGAATCGTTACCGGCAGACCTTCCATAATCTTGAACAATTCGACGAAGTCGTTGCGTTGATACGGCAACAATTTGTCCAAAGCAACACGGCGGTCAGCTTCGGTTTTTGCCAAAATCATTTCGCGCATGTGGTTAATCCGACCCGGATCGAAGAACATGTGTTCCGTCCGGCACAAACCGATTCCTTCGGCACCGAATTGACGAGCCGTTTGCGCATCTTTCGGTGTTTCGGCATTGGCGCGAACACGCAATTTGCGGATTTCATCAACCCAGCCCATGAATTCACCGAAGTTGCCGGTCATTTCCGGTAAGACCAACGCCAAAGCGCCGTTCATCACTTCACCGGTTGATCCGTCAATGGAAATCATGTCGCCTTCTTTGATGACCAAATCGCCGACTTTCAAGAATTTGCCCGTGTAGTCAATCCGCAATTCAGGCACTCCGGAAACACACGGTTTACCCATGCCGCGCGCCACAACGGCAGCGTGAGACGTCATCCCGCCGCGCGCTGTCAAAATACCTTGCGCAACGTGCATACCGGAAATGTCTTCCGGAGATGTTTCAACACGAACCAAAACCACTTTTTTGCCTTGACCGGCCCAGCTTTCCGCATCAGCTGCGGAGAAAACAACCTGACCGACAGCCGCACCCGGAGAAGCCGGCAACCCGCGTGCAATGACTTCTTTTTTCGCTTTTTTGTCGAACATCGGGTGTAACAATTGATCCACTTGACCGGCTTCAACGCGCATAATCGCCGTCTTTTTGTCAATCAAGCCTTCTTTCACCATTTCAACGGCAATGCGTAAAGCCGCTGTTCCGGTCCGTTTCCCGTTCCGGGTTTGCAGCATCCATAATTTACCGTCTTGAATTGTGAATTCCATGTCTTGCATGTCTTTGTAATGCGCTTCCAATTTAGCGCGGATGTCAGACAATTGTTTGAACAATTCCGGGAATTCTTCTTCCATGCAAGGCATATCCGTGCCGGAGCGTTCTTTGACCAATTTTGTCATCGGTTGCGGTGTACGAATACCGGCCACGACGTCTTCCCCTTGAGCATTTTTCAGGTATTCGCCGTAGAAATAGTTTTCACCGGTTGCCGGGTCGCGAGAGAAGCACACCCCGGTTGCGGAATTGTCGCCGGAGTTGCCGAACACCATGGTTTGAACGTTCACGGCTGTTCCCCAGTTGCCCGGAATGTTGTTGAGTTTACGATACGTAATCGCGCGGTCAATCATCCAAGAACCGAATACGGCCCCGATAGCACCCCACAATTGTGTTTGCGGATCTTGCGGCAACGGTTTGCCGGCATCGTCACAAATCTTTTTGAATTGAGCAATGACGTCTTTTAATTGTTCAACCGTCATTTGGTTGTCGAATTTGTAACCGTTTTCATCACGGACTTTGTCCAAAACATGTTCAAAGTTATCGGAATGAACGCCCATCACGACGTCACCGTACATTTGAATGAAACGGCGATAAGAGTCGTAAGCGAATTTTTCATTACCGGAAACTTTTGCCAAACCTTTAACTGTTTCGTCATTCAAACCGAGGTTTAAAACCGTATCCATCATGCCCGGCATGGAAACACGCGCACCGGAACGCACGGAGAACAACAACGGGTTATCGGCGTCACCGAACTTTTTACCCATCTTTGCTTCGATACCGGCTAAAGCGGCATTGACTTGTACTTTTAAATCCGCCGGATAAGTTTTGTTGTTGTCATAAAAATAAGTACACACTTCCGTTGTGATTGTAAATCCCGGAGGGACCGGAACGCCGATGCTTGCCATTTCGGCCAAGTTTGCGCCTTTGCCGCCCAGCAAGTTTCTCATATCAGCGCGGCCTTCAGCTTGACCGTCACCAAACGTATAAACCCATTTTGTCATGGATCATTTATCCTTTCACCTAGTTAAACAAAAAAGTACTCCCGTTTTTTAAAGGCATATTCAACCAGAATCCCTTTTAAAAACGGGAAAAAAACTTTCTAAAACAGCAATGGTTTTAGCATGGATTCAAATGCTTGGCAAGGACTTTTTTAAGACTTTTTTAAGCTTTTTAAAATCAGCACCTTATACTACAGTGTTGCGTGCCGTCTCCCAGGACGTAACAGTCTGTATAACAGCATCTGCAATAGGTTGATGTAACGCCGTTATACGTGTTCGTATAGCATTTTGTTTCTCCAGTGAAATTTTCTCCTTCGCAACACATATAAGACGTGAAAGTCTTGCCGTTTTTAACTATTGGAGCATGCATGAAAATGCGATCTGCCGTGCAGCATTGAATGGCGTACTCCCCTGCACTGTAAGCAACATAGGCCGCCTGACCTTCTTTACAACAATATGTCCCCTCGACATCTCCTGAGATTGGAGCCGCAAAATAGGTATCCCCACCGCTGCCATATCTGGCCTGACACCATTTAGTCCCGCCACATGCAAAATTCTCCTGGCTGTCGTACATAACAAAGGTATAAACCCAATCCCATCCGCAATTTTTGCAAAGAGTCTCATTGTTTTCTGCCGAAGCCGCATTACACGCATTACATTGACCTTTTGTGGATCCGCA